>NZ_JBHWIV010000053.1:0-57725 GCF_042731675.1 Kitasatospora sp. NPDC059827
GGCCCTCCCCCTCGGCGCCGAGGCTCAGGACCGGGCGGCGAGCAGGGCGGCCAGGCCGTCCAGGCCCCGGTCGACGGTCGCCGGGTCCACCTGGCTGACGGAGAGCCGCAGTTGGCGCTCCCCGCCCGCGCCGGGGTAGAAGTGGGACATCGGCGTCCAGATCACCCCGTACCGCGAGGCGGAGAGCTCCAGCAGGGCGTCGTCCACCACGCACGGCACCGTGAGCACCAGGAAGAAGCCGCCGCGCGGCTCGTTCCAGGTCACCCCGCCGCCCGGCGGGAAGCGCCGGGCCAGGCCCGCCAGCACCAGGGCGAGGTTGCGCCGGTAGAGCGCGGCGACCTCGGTGTTGGCGGCCCGCAGGCTGTGGCCGTGTTCGAGCAGCGCGCCGCCGATCACGGCCTGGGCGATCGGCGAGGTGTTCACCGTGGTCATGCTCTTGACCATGCCGAGCAGGTCGGCCAGCAGGACGCTGCCGCCCGCGCCGTCCGCCACCAGCTGGTCCGCGACCACGTAGCCGACCCGGGCGCCCGGGAGGGCCGTCTTGGCGAAGGACCCGAGGTGGACCACCCGCCGGGCGGTGTCCAGCGCCTTGAGCGAGGGCAGCCGCTCCTCGCCCGCGAACACGCAGTACGGGTTGTCCTCCAGGACCAGGAAGTCCTCCTCGGCGGCCAGCTCCAGCAGCTCCCGGCGCAGTGCCAGCGGCAGGCTGGCGCCGCTCGGGTTGGCCACGTCCGGGACGAGGTAGAGCGCCCGGGGGCGCAGCCCCTCGGCCCGGGCGTCGGCCAGTTGCCGGCGCAGGTCGGCGAGGTCGAGCCCGTCCGGGCCGTCGGCCACCGGCCGCACCGGCAGGTCCGCCAGCAGGGCGGCGCCGGTCAGCCCGACGTAGGTGGGCGAGACGGCCAGCACCACGTCCTCGGGGCCGCGGCGCAGCGCCCGCAGCACCAGGAACATCGCCTCCTGGCAGCCGACCGTCACCACGATCGACTCGGCGGGCACCTCGATGCCCTCGTCCACCGCGAGGTGCGCGGCGATCAGCTCGTGGATGATCCCCTTGGTCCGCCCGTACTGGAGCACCTGGCGCCGGGCCTCCTCCTCGGACAGCCCGCGTTCGCCGCGCAGGTGCGCGGTGTAGCGGTCCAGGTACCGGTGGACGGCGTCCAGGTCGAAGAACTGCTCGGCCGGGCGGCCAGCCGCGAAGGAGACCGCCTCCGGGTAGCGGATGGAGATCTCGTTGAGCAGGTTCATCGAGGTCATCGCCGGGTCGGCGAGGGAGGGGTGCAGGTCGGTCAGCCGCAGCTCGTGCGGCGGGGCGGTGACGGTCACGGGGCACTCCAGGCGGGGCAGGGCATCGGGGTGGTGCGCAGGGCAGCGGCGGCGGTCAGGTCGGCGCAGCCGGCCAGGCCGAGGGCGTGCCGTAGTTCGGCGGCCAGCAGTTCCAGCACCCGGGTGCAGCCCGGTTCGCCGGCGGCCGCCAGGCCCCAGATCGCCGGGCGCCCGAGCAGCACCCCGGACGCGCCGAGGGCCAGCGCGGTGAGCACGTCCGCGCCGCCGCGCACCCCGCTGTCCAGCAGCACCTGGCAGCCGCGCCCGGCCAGCGCCTCGGCGACGGCCGGCAGGGCCGTCAACGAGGGCACCGCCCGGTCGAGTTGGCGGCCGCCGTGGTTGGAGACCACCACGGCGGAGGCGCCCAGCTCGGCGGCCCGCAGGGCGTCCGCCGGGTCGAGCACCCCCTTGACCACCAGCGGCAGCCGGGTGTGCTCGCGCAGCCAGCCGAGGTCCGCCCAGGTGACGGCGGGGGAGAGCAGCTCGGCGGTGTGCGCGGCCACCGCCGAGACCTCGGCGGTGGTCCGGTGCGCCCGCCCGGCGGCGCCGCCCTCCAGCAGCGCCGCGCGGACGTCCCCGGGCAGGGCGAAGGCGTTGCGGGCATCGCGCAGCCGGCGGCCCATGTACGGCACGTCGGCGGTGACGACCAGGCACTCGCTGCCCGCCGCCTCGGCCGCCGCGACCAGGTCGAGCAGCCGGGCCCGGTCGCGCAGCCAGTACAGCTGGAACCAGAGCGTGGCCCCGGTCGCGGCCAGCTCCTCGAAGCCGACGCTGCTGAGCGTGCCGACGGTGAACGGCACCCCCGCCGCGGCGGCCGCCCGGGCCGAGGCGAGTTCCCCCTCGGGGTGGAACAGCCGGTGGTAGGCGATCGGCGCCACCGCCACCGGCAGGGCCGAGCGGCTGGCCACCAGGGTCGCGGAGGTGTCGCAGACGGAGACGTCGGCGAGCACCCGGGGCACCACGGCCTGCCGGTCGAAGGCCGCCCGGTTGGCGGCCAGGGTGCGCTCCTGCTCCGCACCGCCGGCCAGCCAGTCCCAGACCGGGGCGCTCAGCGCGGCCCGGGCCGCCTGCTCGTACTCGGCGACGGACAGCGGCTGCCGCGGCGCGGCGGTACCCGCGGCCGGCGGGGTCAGGACCGGCGGGGTCGGGGCCAGTGGGTTCAGGGTCGGCTGGTTCAGGGCGGACGCGCTCATCGGGTACCTCCGTGGATACCCCCGGCTTTGGCTGGGGGTGGGGGTACCTCTCGATTGCGGGGGAGAACGGGACTGTCTGCGGACCGGATCAGGATGTCAGTGCCTGCCGGTAGGTTGATCGTGTGCATCTCAGGTACTCCTTTCGTATCTATCCGACGGACAGTCAGCGACGTTCGCTGGCACGTACGTTCGGGTGTGCGCGGGTGGTGTACAACGATGCGCTCGCCCTGCGGAAGGCCGCGTGGAAGACGGACAGGTCGAGGATTGCTACCGGTGCCCTGGCCAAGTCGGTGATCACCGATGCGAAGAAGACGGATGCCCGGTCGTGGCTGGGGTCGGTGTCGGTGGACGCGTTGCAGTCGTCCCTGCGCGATCTGGACACCGCGTACCGGAACTTCTTCGACTCGAAGTCCGGTAAACGGGCCGGTCGCCCGGTGGGACTGCCGGTGTTCAAATCGCGGAAGGACAACCGGCAGTCGCTGCGGTTCTCCCGCAATGGGTTCCGTATCCGGGGCAACGGGAAGCTGAACCTGGCGAAGATCGGTGACGTGCGGGTGAAGTGGTCGAGGGCGCTTCCGGCCGATCCGTCGTCGGTGACGGTCGTGCTGGATGCGGCGGGCCGCTACCACGCGAGTTTCGTGGTGGACGTGGAACCCGAGTACCTGCCCGAGGTCGATGCCGAGGTCGGCATCGACCTCGGGCTGACCACCTACGCGGTCCTCTCCGACGGCTGCGTGATCGACAACCCCCGCTTCCTCCGCAAGGCGGAGAAGAAGCTCAAGGTCGCGCAGCGGGAGCTGTCCCGCAAGGCCAAGGGGTCGAAGAACCGGGCCAAGGCCCGCCGCAAGGTCGCCAAGGCGCACGCCAAGGTGGCCGACACCCGCAAGGACTGGCTGCACAAGCAGACCACCAAGTTGATCCGCGAGAACCAAGCGGTGTACCTGGAGGACCTGAACGTGCGGGGCCTCGCCCGGGGCCGTCTGGCCAAGTCCGTCCACGACGCCGGATGGGCCACCTTCCGGTGCCTGCTCGAAGAGAAAGCGGCCCGGTACGGGCGGCACGTCGGCGTCGTGGACCGCGCGTTCCCGTCCTCCCAGCTCTGCTCGGGGTGCGGGCACCGTGACGGATCCAAACCCCTGCACGTTCGGGAGTGGGCCTGTGGCGCCTGCGGTGTGCTGCATGACCGTGACCTCAATGCTGCTCGCAACATCCTGGCCGCCGGGCAGGCGGACAGGCTAAACGCCTGCGGAGGGCCGGTGAGACCCGGCGCGGCGATCCCACGCCGGGCACGGCCCGTCGAAACAGGAACCCACCGGAACGCCGGCTGCACCGGGCGCACGCCCCGTGCCGCAGGCGCGGCCGGAATCCCCGCGCTTTAGCGCGGGGAGGATGTCAACCGGCGATTTCGCTGGCGTTGCGCTGGAGTTCGACGGCCTCGTAGAGGGCGCGGATGTTGTTGCTGCCGAAGTTGCGGGCCCGGATGCGCTCGATCACCTCGAAGAAGAAGGTGCCGCGGGGGTGCTGGGAGCGGGTGAAGATCTGGAACAGCTGGCCGTCGTGGTCCTGGTCGACCAGCAGGTTGAGCTCGCGCAGCTGGTCGAAGGAGTGCCGCAGCGGGGTCAGCCGGGCGGGCAGGGCGTCGAAGTAGGTGCTCGGGGTGCGCAGGAAGGGCACGCCGCGGGCGGCCATGGTGGAGACGGAGTGGACGGCGTCCTGGGAAGAGAAGGCCACGTGCTGGACCCCGGCGCCGCCGTGGTCGGTGAGGAAGGAGGCGATCTGGCCGCCGGCGTCCGGGGTGAGCGGCTCGATCAGGGTGAGGGTGACGCTGTGGTCGGGGCTCTGCACGACCATCGAGTCCATGCCGAGGGCGCCGACCTCGATCCGCTCTTCGAAGACCATCCGGAAGCCGAAGACCTCCTGGTAGTGCCGGACGGTCGCGCGCAGTTCGCCGGAGGGGACGCAGACCGCGAAGTGGTCGACGGAGCGCAGGCCCACCTCCGCGGCGCCGGTCACGGGGGCCGCGTCGGGCAGGCCGGGGATCCGGTCGGCGGGGACGTCCGGGCCCCGCTCGATCAGGGTGTGCACCACGTCGCCGAAGGCGCCGACCACGGCGGTGACACAGCCGTCCGCAGCCTGCGGCGGGCGCAGCCCGTCGGCGCCCCGCTCGGTCAGCGCGCGGTAGGCGGCGGTGGCGTCCGGGACCCGCAGGGCCAGTGCGGCCACGCCGTCCTCGTGCCGGGCCAGGTACGCGGTGGCGGGGTGGCCGGCGGCCAGCGGCTGGGTGAGCAGCAGCCGGATCGCGGCCTGGCCGAGCAGGGCGGAGACGCAGCGCTCGGCGCTCGCGCCGCGCTCGGTGGGCGGGACGAGCAGGTCGAAGCCGTACTCCGCGGTCAGTCGGGCGACGTCGGCGGCGAGGTCGGTGACGTAGAACTCGACGTGGTCCAGGGCGAGTTCGAACGGCTCCCCGGCGTCGGTAGTGAGGTCGGTGAGGTCGGTGAGGTCGGTGGGGAGCTCGGGAGAGGAACGGTCGGGCATCTGAGGGGCTCTCTCGTGAGGAGTGCGCGGAGGCCCGCCCCGGCGGCGGTGCGGTGCGGCAGGGCCGCCGCCGGGGGGGGCCGGTGGCGTGGTGCGGGCCTGGGTGGTGCGGGGACGGGAGGTGCGGGACGGTCAGGTGGACTGGAGGCGCGGGGCGGGCTCGGTCTCCTCGGCCGGGGCCTGGGCCGGGGCCGGGGCGAGCTCCCCGGCGGGCTGCTCCGCCGACTCCTCCTCGTCCTCCTCGTCCTCGTCGTCCTCGATCGCCGCGTCGGGCTTGCCCAGCAGGTAGAGGCCGGACAGCAGCGCGCCGATCACCATGGCGACCAGCACCGTGCGGAAGTCCAGCGCGGCGACCAGGCCGGCGCCGACGCCGATGGCGATCGCCTGCGGGGCGGTGAGGGCGAGGTTGACGGCCGCCTGGGTGCGGCCCATCAGCTGCGGCGGGGTCAGCGACTGGGCGGCGGTGGCCAGGCCGACCACGCCGGCCGGCATGCCGGCCCCGGCGATCAGCAGACCGGCCGCCACCACCCACACCGAGGGCGCCAGCAGCAGCACGGCGCCGACCCCGAAGGTGGCCGAGCCGAGCATGACGGTCTTGCGGGGGCCGAGCTTGCCGATCAGGATGCCGCCCAGCACCGAGCCGCCGAGCGCCCCGACCGCCTCCACCGTCTCCAGTACGCCCAGGAACTGCGGCGAGCGGCCCAGCCCGTGCTGGATGAGCGAGAACAGCACCGGCTGGAGGAAGCTGAGCACGGTCGCGGTGGCGGTGGTCGCGATCAGCAGCGGCAGCAGCGAGGCGGTGGAGCGCAGGTGCTGGAAGCCCGCCAGCACCTCGGTGCGCCAGTGCCGCCCGGACGGCTCCGGCTTGGACTCGGGCACCCGCAGCGCCAGGAAGGCGAGCGCGGCCGCGAGCAGGATGCCGATGTCGACCAGGGCGACGGCCCGGCCGCCGAGCCACCCGTACAGGCCGGAGCCGACCAGCGGCGCGACCAGGGTGGTGCCCGCCCGCATGGTCTGGGTGAACCCGACGGCCGCGCCGAAGTCCTGCCGCTCCGTCAGGATGGTGCGCAGCATCGCGCTCTGGGCCGGGGTGAGGACGGCCCCGGCCAGCCCGTAGAGCACCGCGGTGCCGTAGATGATCCACAGGTGGCCGCGGCCGTCGACCAGCAGCAGCGGCGAAACCGCCACCGCCAGACCGAGGTTGACCGTGACCAGCAGGGGCCGTCGGCGGACCCGGTCGGCGACCAGGCCGCCGAGCGGCAGCAGCAGCATCGGGACGGCGTAGCAGAACATGACCAGACCGGCCGCCGAGCTGCTCCCCGTCAGGACCTTGGCCCAGATGCCGAGGGCGATGAAGAGCGCGCTGTCCCCGAGGACGGACAGCGTCTGTCCCGCGATGTAGAGCCGGAACTCCGGCCGCGCCAGAAGTGGGTGCATGTCCTGTCCTGTCCTTGACTGCTGCGTGTGCGATGGGTGGTGCGGGTCCAGCGGGTCCAGCGGGTCCAGCGGGTCTGGCAGGCCTAGCGGGGCGGCGCGCCGGCGGCCCGGTGGGCGCGGGTGAAGCCCTCGATCACGGCGTCGACGGCGTCCTTCTCGCCGACGGCGATCCGGATGCCCTGGCCCGGGTAGAAGCGGACGGCCACCCCGAGCCGCTCCAGCTCCGCCTTGACCGGGAGCTGCTCCTCGGGTGAAGGCGCCGTCACCCAGAGGAAGTTGGTCAGACTCGGCGGCACCGACCGGCCCAGGGCGAGCAGTTCGGCCCGCAGCCGGTCGCGTTCGGCGGCGATCTCGGCGATCCGCCGGTCCACCTCGTCCTGGGCGGCGACGGCGGCCAGCAGGCCCGCCTCCTGGAGCCGGTTCACCGCGTACGGCACCTGGACGTCGCGCACCCGCTGGGCCACCGACTCCTCGGCGACGGCGTAGCCGATCCGCAGCGCGGCGAGGCCGTGCGACTTGGAGAGGGTGCGCAGCACCACCAGGTTGGGCCACTCGGTGATCCGGTCCGGCACCGCCGGGGCGGCCCAGCCCCGGGCGAAGTCGACGTAGGCCTCGTCCAGCAGGATCAGCGCGGTGGCCGGCACCCGGCGGAAGAAGTCGGTCAGTTCCGCCCAGGAGTAGACCGTGCCGGTCGGGTTGTGCGGGTTGCACAGCACGATGATCCGGGTGCGCCCGTCCACCCGGCCGGCCATCGCGGCCAGGTCGTGCCGGGCGTCCGGGCCGAGCGGGACGGACCGGGACTCGGCGCCGGCGATCGCGCAGAACAGCGGGTACGCGTCGAAGCAGGGGTCCGAGTGCACCACGTTGTCGCCGGGGCGGACCACGGAGTGGAAGAGGTCCAGCGCGACGCCGGCCGAGCCGTGGCCGACCACGACCTGCGCGGCCGGGACGTCCTGCCAGTCGGCGATGATCCGGGCGAAGCGCTCCGGGCGGAAGTCCGGGTAGCGGTTCAGGTCGCTGACCGCCCCCGCCAAGGCGGTCAGCACGGACGGCAGCGGCGGGTACGGGTGCTCGTTCTGGGCCAGCAGGTGTACGGCCCCGGCTGCGGCGGCCATCAGTCGGCCTGGAGGACGTAGAGCCAGCTGTGCGGGGTGGCCAGCGCCTCGACCCGGTCGATCCGCAGTCCGGCGTCGGTGAACAGCTGCTCGTAGGTCTCCTTGGTGTGCAGCGGCACGCCCATCATCGCGTGGGCCAGTTCGAAGCCGACCGAGAAGACCGGCATCGCGCTCTGGGACTCGCCCGGGCCGCGCAGCATGGTGTCGCCGAGGACGAAGGTGCGGGCCTTGGGGAAGGCCTCGCGCATCCGGGTGAAGATCGAGGAGCGGGTGCTCGGGTCGGCGAGCAGGTCGTGCAGCAGGAAGAAGCTCATCACGGTGTCGACCTCGGCCACCTCGGCGGCCTCGGCGTCGTTGTCGATCTGGGTGCCGAGCAGGCCCAGCACGTCGGCCCGCACGGCGGTGACCCGGTCCTGCATCCCGGCGGCGGCGATGTCGGCGCGGGCGATGTCGGTGGCCGGGCGGCTGATGTCGATGCCCAGGCCGCGGCTGCCCTCGCGCTGGGAGACCACCCGGCGGACCCGGGCGGAGGTGCCGCTGCCCAGGTCGGCGATGGTGCGGAAGTCGATGCCGGAGAGCACGTCGGTGAGCTGCGCGGCGAACATCGACTGGTCGCACTGGGCGGAGCCGAGGGCGACCATCGCCTCGTCGCGGTACACGTCCTGGTTGTAGTGGTGCGAGCCGGTGCTCAGGTGACCGGCGCGGCCGAACACGTCGTGGTAGCCGCCGACCGCCCAGGTGAAGTAGCCGCGGGCGGCGGCGATCTCGATGCCCGCCTCGGTGGGCAGGTAGCCGGCGCCGTCGGCCTTGAGGTAGCCGTAGTCGGCGGCGGCGCGCAGCACGGCCTCGGTGCGGGCGGTGTCGCCGCGCTGGGCGGTGGTCTCGGCGGCGGACAGCGCCTCGCCGCGGCCGATCTGCTCCAGCACGCCGATCCGGTCCAGCGCGAAGATCACGTTGGCGGCGATGAAGCCGTTGTAGGCGTCGGTCGACGAGATCGGCGCCGGGGTGACGCCGCGCCAGGTGTCGGGGATGACGGCAGTCTGCATCGGTGTGTCCATTCCTCGTGGTGGGCCGGGTCGCGGCCGCTTGGCGTGGTGGTGCGGGGGGTGTCGCGGTGGTGCGGGGTGGTGCGGTGGTGAGGGGAGGCTCAGGGGCGGGGCGTGGGGGCCTGCGCGGGGTCGCGCAGGCGGTCGGCGAGCACCGGGCCGATGACCGCGAGGGCCTCCGGGCCGGTCATCGCGCCGTGGGTGCTGGGCACTGGGTGGACCTCCAGCCGGCCGCCCACGTGGGGCCGCCAGCTCTCGGGGTCGGGGGCGTCGGCCGGGCGGTCCTGGGCGGCGACGAAGACCAGTGCGTCGCCGTCGTAGCCGGGCAGCGGGGCGTCGCCGGCCAGCGCCAGGTTGGCCAGGAAGACCTCGACCACCCGGGCCACCCCGGCGCCGCTCAGCCCGGCCAGCGGGCCGGCGCCGTGCCGGACCAGCTCGGCGTAGCCCGCCTCGTCGGCGGGCCAGTCGGTGATCTCGCCGGCCTGCTGCCCGAGGGACTCCAGGATCGCGGCGAGCAGCGCCGGGTCGCGGTCGGGGGAGCCGTCGGTGATCCGGTCGGGGGAGCCGCCGGTGATCCGGTCGGGGGAGCCGCCGGTGATCCGGGCGTACTCGTCCAGCTCGGGGTAGCCGTCCAGCAAGGCGAGCAGGTCGACCCGCTCGCCCTGCTCCCGCAGCAGCGCCGCCACGGCGTGGGCGACCGGGCCGCCGAAGGACCAGCCCAGCAGGGCGTACGGGCCCTCGGGGCGCACCGAGCGCAGTTCGGCCAGGTAGTCGCGGGCCATCTCCGCCAGGCTCGCCGGGTGGCGGGAGAGGTCGGCCAGGCCGGGGGCCTGGAGGCCGTAGATCGGCTGCTCGGCGTCCAGGTGGCGCAGCAGGCCGGTGTACACCCAGCTGATCCCGGCCGCCGGGTGCACGCAGAACAGCGGCGGGCGCGAGCCGCGGGTGCGGATCGGCAGCAGCACCGGGAAGTCCTCCTCGGCGGGGGCGCCGTCCCGGGCCGCGGCCAGCAGGTCGGCCAGCCCGGCGACGGTCGGCGCCCGGAACAGCGCCCGGACGCCGAGTTCGGCGCTGCCGGTCAGCTCGCGCAGCCCGGCGACCAGGCGCCCGGCCAGCAGCGAATGGCCGCCCAGCTCGAAGAAGTTGTCGTCGATGCCGACCCGCTCCAGGCCGAGCACGTCGGCGAACAGCCCGCAGAGCACCTCCTCCAGCGGGGTGCGCGGCGCCCGGCCCCCGCCCGCCCGGCCCGGCTCGGGGGCGGGCAGCGCCCGTTCGTCGAGCTTGCCGTTGGGGGTCAGCGGCAGGCGTTCCAGCGGCACCAGGGCGGCGGGCAGCATGTAGTCCGGCAGCTCGGCGGCCAGGTGGGTGCGCAGCGCGTCCAGGTCCGGGGCCCCGGCGTCCGGGGCCGGCACCAGGTAGCCGACCAGGCGCTTCTCGCCCGGGGCGTCCTCGCGCACCACCACGGCGGCGGAGGCCACCTCGGGCCGGGCGCTGAGCACCGAGCCGATCTCGCCCAGCTCGATCCGGAAGCCGCGGATCTTCACCTGGGCATCGATCCGGCCCAGGTAGTCCAGTTCGCCGGAGGCCGTCCAGCGGGCCAGGTCGCCGGTGCGGTACATCCGGGTGCCGGGGGCGCCGAACGGGTCGGCGACGAAGCGCTCGGCGGTCAGCGCCGGGCGGCCCAGGTAGCCGCGGGCCAGGCCGGCCCCGGCGACGTACAGTTCGCCGGGCACCCCGGCGGGCACCGGCCGCAGCCGGGAGTCCAGCAGGTACAGCCGCAGGTCCGGGATGCCGGCGCCGATCAGTGACCGGGACTGCCCGGCGGCCGTGGCGGTGTCCAGCGGACGGTAGGAGACGTGCACCGTGGTCTCGGTGATGCCGTACATGTTGACCAGCACCGGCGCGTCCTCGGCGTGCCGCTCGTACCAGGGCGCCAGCCGGGCCAGGTCGAGCGCCTCGCCGCCGAACACCACCCGGCGCAGGGCGAGCCGGGAGCCGAGCTCCGGCTCCTCCTGGTCGGCCTGCATCAACTGGTAGAAGGCGGACGGGGTCTGGTTCAGGACGGTGACCCGCTCGCGCACCAGCAGCTCCAGGAACTCCCGGGGCGAACGGCTGGTTCCGAAAGGCACCACGACCAGGCGGCCGCCGTGCAGCAGCGCGCCCCACAGCTCCCAGACCGAGAAGTCGAAGGCGTAGGAGTGGAACAGGGTCCAGACGTCCTCCGGGCCCGGGGCGAACCAGTGGTCGGTTGCGGCGAACAGGCGGGCGACGTTGCGGTGCGGGATCACCACGCCCTTCGGCCGGCCGGTCGAGCCCGAGGTGTAGATGACGTACGCCGGGTGGTCCGGGCCGAGCGCGGGGGCGGGGGAGGGGGCCTCGGCGGGCGTCCGGGCCAGTTCGGCGGCCGTCCCCGGGGCGTCGAGCAGCAGCAACGGCAGCTGGGGGTCGGGCAGTCGGTCGGCGGCCGCGGTGGTGGTGAGCAGCAGTGCGGGCGCGGAGTCGGCCAGGGTGTAGGCGATCCGGTCGGCCGGGTAGTCCGGGTCGATCGGCACGTAGGCGCCGCCGGCCTTGAGCACCGCGAGCACGGCGACCACCAGCTCCACCGAGCGGGGCAGTGCCAGCGCCACCAGGCGCTCGGGGCCGGCGCCGCGGGCGGCGAGGAGCCGGGCCAGCCGGTTCGCCCGGGCGTCCAGTTCGGCGTAGTCGATCCGCTCGTCCTCGTCGACCACCGCCACGGCCTGCGGGGTCCGGGCCGCCTGGGCCGCGAACAGCTCCGGGAGGGTGCGGGGTTCGGCGGCCGCCGGCCGATCGGTGGGCGCGCTCCAGTGGTCCAGGATCAGGGCCCGCTCGGCGGGGTCGAGGATCTCCGCCGCGTCGACCGGGCGGGCCGGGTCGGCCAGCACGGCGGTCAGCAGCCGCTCGAAGCGCTCGCCGACCGCCGTCACCGTGGCCGGGTCGAACAGCTCCTCGGCGAACTCGACGACCACGCCGATCCCGGCCGGGGAACCGTCGGCGGCCAGCCGCTCGCTGAAACCGAAGGCCAGGTCGAACTTGGCGAGTTCGGCCGCCGAGGGCTCCACCCGGGCGGGCAGGCCGGCGAAGTCGAGGGCGGCCTCGGCCTCGGGCCCGGCGGCGAAGGTCAGCATCACCTGGAACAGCGGGTGCCGGGCCGTCGAGCGCGCCGGGTTGAGCACCTCGACCAGCCGCTCGAAGGGCACGTCCTGGTGCTCGAAGGCGTCCAGGTTGGCCTGCCGCACCCGCTCCAGCAGCTCGTGGAAGCTCGGGTCGCCGGAGAGGTCGGCGCGCAGCACCAGGGTGTTGACGAAGAAGCCGATCAGCTCGTCCAGCGCCTCGTCGGTGCGTCCGGCGACCGGGGTGCCGAGCGGGATGTCGGTGCCCGCGCCCAGCCGGACCAGGGTGGCGGCCAGCGCGGCCTGCACCACCATGAACACACTGCTACGGCTCTCCCGCGCCAACTCGACGACGGAGGCGTGGAGTTCGGCCGAGAGCCGGAACTCGACGGTGTCCCCGCGGCGGGTGGGTGACAGCGGCCGCTTGCGGTCGTAGGGGAGCGTCAACTCCTCCGGGAGACCGGCCAGCGCCTGCTGCCAGTAGGCGAGTTGGCGGTGCTGGGCGCCGTCCGGGTCGTCCTCCGCGCCGAGCAGCTCGCGCTGCCAGAGGGCGTAGTCGGCGTACTGGACGGGCAGCGGCCGCCAGTCGGGCTCCGCGTTCGCGCGGCGGGCCCGGTAGGCGGTGTCCAGGTCGCGCAGCAGCGGGCCGACGGACCAGCCGTCGCTGACGATGTGGTGCATCAGCACCAGCAGTGCCTGCTCGCCCTGCGGTAGGGAGAACAGCGTGGCCCGCAGCGGGAGTTCGACGGCCAGGTCGAAGGCCTCCCGGCTCGCGGCGGCCAGCGCCGCCCGCAGCTGCGCCTCGTCGGCCACCGTACGGGTGTGCAGGACGGGTTCGGCGCTCGGGGCGATCAGCTGGTGCGGCCGGCCGTCGGCGCCGGGGAAGGTGGTGCGCAGCACCTCGTGCCGGGCGACCACGTCGGCCAGGGCGCCGGCCAGGGCGTCGGCGTCCAGGGTGCCGTCGATCCGGAGCACGAGCGGGGTGTTGTAGAGCGCGCTCGGGCCCTCGAACTGGTCGATGAACCAAAGGCGTTGCTGGGCGTGGGAGAGCGGGACCAGCTCCGGGCGCGGCCGGGGCAGCAGCCGGGCGCGGACCGGGCCGGTGCCCTCGCCCAGGTGGCCGGCCAGGGCGGCCACGGTCGGGTGGTCGAAGAGGGCGCGGATGGGGAGTTCGACGTCCAGGGCGGTGCGGATCCGGCTGATCAGCTTGGTGGCGAGCAGGGAGTGGCCGCCCAGGGCGAAGAAGTCGTCGTCGATGCTCAGGGCGGGCAGGCCGAGGGTCTCGGCGAACAGGGCGCACAGGGCCCGTTCGGCGGTGCTGCGGGGGGCGCGGCCCTCGGGGGTGCCGGTGTAGTCGGGGGCGGGCAGGGCGCGGCGGTCCACCTTGCCGTTGGCGGTGACCGGCAGCGCGTCCAGGGTGACGATCGCGGCCGGGACCATGTAGCCGGGCACCCGGTCGGCGAGGAAGGTCCGCAGTTCACCGGGGGTGGCCCCGCCGGTGACGTAGGCGACCAGGCGCTTGTCGCCGGGCTGGTCCTCGCGGACCGTCGCCACCGCGTGCCCGACCGCCGGGTGGGCGGCCAGCGCCGCCTCCACCTCGGCCGGCTCGATCCGGAAGCCGCGGATCTTCACCTGGTCGTCGGCGCGGCCGAGGAACTCCAGCACACCGTCCGCGCTCCACCGGACGATGTCGCCGGTGCGGTACATCCGCTCGCCCTTGCCGCCGAACGGGCAGGCCACGAAGCGCTCCGAGGTCAGCCCCGGGCGGCCGACGTAGCCCCGGGCCAGGCCGTTGCCCGCGAGGTACAGCTCACCGGGCACCCCGGCGGGGACGGGCCGCAGGGCGTCGTCCAGCACGTACGCCCGGGTGTTGGCCAGCGGGCGGCCGATCGGCACCACGGCCGGGACGTGCCCGCCGGGCGTCATGGTGAAGGTGGTCTTGATGGCCGTGGTCTCCGTCGGCGCGTACACCGCCACCACGTCCGTCTCCGGGCACGCCCGGAACAGCTGCCGGACGGCCTCCGGGGGCACCACGTCACCGCCGGTCCACACCTGGCGCACCCCGCGGAACGCCTCCGGGGTCTCCTCGGCCATCAGCCGCAGCAGACCGGAGGGCGCCTGCACCAACGTGACGGCGTGCCGGGTGATGGTCGCGGCCAGCGCGGGCAGGTCGAGCTGTCCGGGGGCGGCCAGCACGATCCGCCCGCCGGTCACCAGCGGGGCCCACACCTCGGTGGTGGAGGCGTCGAAGGCGGTGGGCGAGTGCAGCAGGACGCTCTCGTGGTGGCCCTGGTGGAAGTGCGGGTTGGTGAGCAGGTCGACGACGTTGCGGTGGGTCACCGCGACGCCCTTGGGGAGGCCGGTCGAGCCCGAGGTGTACATCACGTAGAGCAGCTGGCCGGGGTGGGAGCGGCGGCCGGCGGGGGCCTGGGCGGCGGGGGTCCGGGCAGTGGGGGTCTGGGCAGTGGGGGTCTCGGTGACGTCGAGGGGGGTGAGGCCGGTGCCGGTGCCGCCCGCCTCGTGGCGGAGGACCGGGTGGTCGCGGTGGGCCGGGTCGACCAGGACGAGCTGCGCCCGGGTGTCGGCGAGGATGTGCCGCATCCGGTCCAGCGGGTACCGGGCGTCCAGCGGGACGTACGTGCCGCCCGCCTTGGTGACCGCCAGGATCGCCGTCACCAGCTCGGCCGAGCGGTCCATCAGGATCGCGACCGGCTCCTCCACCGCCAGCCCGCGGGCCAGCAGCACGGCGGCCAGGTTGCCCGCCCGGGCGTCGAGTTCGGCGTAGCTCAGCCGCCCGGTGTCGGACACGACGGCCACCGCCTCGGGGGTGGCGGCCGCCCGGGCCTCGAACAGCTCGGACAGCGTGCTGTCGGCGATCGGGACGGCGGTGTCGTTCCAGCCGGTGAGCAGCTGCTCGCGCTCGGCCGGGTCGAGGATCTCGATGGTGCCGATCGGCGCGTCCGGGTCGGTGGCGGCGGCGTCCAGGACGCGCAGCAGGCGCTCGGCGAGGGTGGCGACGGTGGCGTGGTCGAAGAGGTCCGCCGCGTACTCCACGGCCGCGGCCACGCCGAGCGGGGTGCCGTCCGCGTCGTGCTGCTCGGTGAAGTTGAAGTTCAGGTCGAAGTGCGCCTGGGACTCGCCCGCGCCCTCCAGCACCCCGCTCACCCCGCCCAGGGTGAGCACGGGGGCCGGGCCGCTGCTCACCGTGAGGACGGTCTGGAAGAGCGGGTGGCGGGCCGGGGTGCGGGTGGGGTTGAGCTGTTCGACCAGGCGCTCGAAGGGGAGGTCCTGGTGCTCGAAGGCGTCCAGATCGGTGCGGCGGACCCGGTCGAGGAGTTCGCGGAAGCCGGGGTCGCCGGAGGTGTCGGTGCGCAGGACGAGGGTGTTGACGAAGAAGCCGACCAGGTCGTCCAGGGCTTCGTCGGTGCGTCCGGCGACGGGGGTGCCGAGCGGGAGGTCGGTGCCGGCGCCGAGCCGGGTGTAGAGGGTGGCGACGGCGGCCTGCACGACCATGAACAGGCTGGCCCGGTTGGCGGCGGCCAACTCGGTGAGTCGCCGGTGCAGTTCGGCGTCCAGCCGGTACTCCACCGTCCCGGCCCGGTGGCTCGGGGCGGCCGGGCGCGGCCGGTCGTACGGGAGTGCCAGCTCCTCCGGGAGCTCGGCCAGGGCCTGCTTCCAGTGGGCGAGTTGGGTGTGCTGGGCGCCGTCCGGGTCGTCCGCGGTGCCGAGCAGGCCGAGCTGCCAGAGGGTGTAGTCGGCGTACTGGACGGGCAGCGGCCGCCAGTCGGGTTCCGTGTGGGCGCGGCGGGCCCGGTAGGCGGTGTCCAGGTCGCGCAGCAGCGGGCCGACGGACCAGCCGTCGCTGGCGATGTGGTGCAGCAGGACGACCAGGGCGTGCCGCTCGGCGTTCAGCGAGAACAGCGAGACCCGGATCGGCAGGTCCTCGGCGAGCCGGAACACCGTGCCGGTGGCCTCGGCCACGGCGGCGCGCAGCTCCGTCTCGTCGGCCACCGTGCGGGTGTGCAGGGCGGGTTCGGCGTGCGCGGCGATCAGCTGGTGCGGCCGGCCGTCGGTGGCGGGGAAGGTGGTGCGCAGCACCTCGTGGCGGGCGACCACGTCGGTCAGGGCCCCGGCCAGGGCCTCCGGGTCGATCTCTCCGCTGAGGTGGGCGACGAACGGGGTGTTGTAGAGCGCGCTCGGGCCCTCGAACTGGTCGATGAACCACAGGCGTTGCTGGGCGGGGGAGAGCGGCACCAGGGCGGGCCTGGCCTGCGGGCGCAGCGCCGGGCGGGCCGGGGTGTCGACGGTCGGCAGGGTGGTGGCCAGGGCGGCCACGGTGGGGTGGTCGAAGAGGGCGCGGAGGGGGAGTTCGACGTCCAGGGCGGTGCGGATCCGGCTGATCAGCTTGGTGGCGAGGAGCGAGTGGCCGCCGAGGGCGAAGAAGTCGTCGTCGATGCCGAGGGCGGGCAGGCCGAGGGTCTCGGCGAACAGGGCGCAGAGGGTCTGCTCGGTGCCGGTGCGGGGGGCGCGGCCCTCGGGGGTGCCGGAGTAGTCGGGGGCGGGCAGGGCGCGGCGGTCGACCTTGCCGTTGGGGGTGACGGGGAGGGCGTCGAGCACCAGGACGGCGGCCGGGACCATGTAGCCGGGGAGGCGCTCGCTTGCGAAGGCGCGCAGTTCGCCGGGGGTGGCGTCGCCGGTGACGTAGGCGACCAGGCGCTTGTCACCGGGCCGGTCCTCACGGACCAGGGCGAGGGCCTGGCCGACGGCGGGGTGGGCGGTGAGGGCGGCTTCGACCTCGCCGAGCTCGATCCGGAAGCCGCGGATCTTGACCTGGTCGTCGGCGCGGCCGAGGAACTCCAGCACGCCTTCCGTGGTGCGGCGGACGAGGTCGCCGGTGCGGTACATCCGGGAGCCGGGGGCGCCGTACGGGTCGGCGACGAAGCGTTCGGCGGTGAGCGCCGGTCGGCCGACGTAGCCGCGGGCCAGGCCGTTCCCGGCGACGTAGAGCTCGCCGGGGACACCGACCGCGACGGGCCGCAGGGCGTCGTCCAGCACGTAGGCCCGGGTGTTGGGGAGCGGGCGGCCGATCGGGACGCTGTCCGGCACCTCGGCTGCGGTGGTCATCCGGTGGTGGGTGGCGAAGGTGGTGGTCTCGGTGGGGCCGTAGCCGTCGACGACGGTCAGGCCGGGGCAGGCGGTCATGACGCGGCGGACGGCGGCGGGGGCGACCACGTCGCCACCGGTCCACACCTCCCGGAGGCCGGTGAAGAGGGTCGGCGCCTCGGTGGCCATGACGTTGAACAGTCCGGCGGTGAGCCAGGCGGCGGTGACGCCGCCGTGCTGGAGGGTGTCGGTGAGTTCGGTGACGCCGAGGCGTCCGGGTGGGGCGAGGACGAGGCGGGCGCCGGAGAGGAGTGGGGCCCAGAGTTCGTAGGTGGAGGCGTCGAAGGCGGTGGGGGAGTGGACCAGGACGCGTTCGTGGGCGCCGCCCGCGAAGGTGCCGCCGAGGGCGAGGTCGACTATGGAGCGGTGGGTGACGCCGATGCCCTTGGGGGTTCCGGTGGAGCCCGAGGTGTGCATGACGTAGGCCAACTGCTCGCCAGTGGTCACGAGTTCGAGGTTGGCGGCTTGCTTCTCGCCGACCGTGAGGGTGGCCAGCCCGGCCAGCGCGGGGTGGTCGCGGTCGGTGACGGCGATCCGGGGGCCCGCGTCGGCGAGGACGGCCGCGAGGCGCTCCTGCGGCTGGGCGTCGTCCAGCGGGACGTAGCTGCCGCCGGCCTTGAGCACCGCGAGCAGGGCGATGACCAGGGCGGGGGAGCGCTCCAGCAGCAGGGCGACGGGGGTCTCGGTGCCGACGCCCGCCTCGACCAGGCGCAGCGCCAAACCGTTGGCCCGGGCGTTGAGTTCGGCGTACGACAGCTCGGTGGAGCCCGCGACCAGGGCGATCGCCTCGGGCGTGGCGGCGGCCTGGGCCTCGAACAGCTCGGGCACGGTACCCGGGGGCAGCTGCGCCACCGGCCCGTGCCAGCCGGTGAGCAGCTGCTCGCGCTCGGCCGGGTCGAGGATCTCGATGGTGCCGATCGGCGCGTCGGGGTCGGTGACGGCGGCCCGGAGGACGCGCAGCAGGCGCTCGGCGAGGGTGGTGACGGTGGTGTGGTCGAAGAGGTCCGCCGCGTACTCCACCGCGCCGGAGAGGCCGCCCGGTCCGGCCGGTCCGCCCGGTCCGCCTGGTCCGGCCGGTCCGCTCAGCTCGGCGAAGCCGAAGGAGAGGTCGAACTTGGCCACGTTGAGGTCGAACTCCAGCTCGCCGCAGGGGAGACCGCCGAAGGTCTGCGGCGCCTTCGCCTGGTTCTCCAGGGCGATGAGGGTCTGGAAGAGCGGGTGGCGGGCCGGGGTGCGGGTGGGGTTGAGCTGTTCGACCAGGCGCTCGAAGGGCACGTCCTGGTGCTCGAAGGCGTTGAGGTCGGACTGTCGGACCCGGTCGAGGAGTTCGCGGAAGCTGGGGTCGCCGGAGGTGTCGGTACGCAGCAGGAGGGTGTTGACGAAGAAGCCGACCAGGTCGTTGAGCGCTTCGTCGGTGCGTCCGGCGACGGGGGTGCCGAGCGGGAGGTCGGTGCCGGCGCCGAGCCGGGTGTAGAGGGTGGCGACGGCGGCTTGCAGGACCATGAACAGGCTGGCCCGGTTGGTGGTGGCCAACTCGCCCAGCTGCTGGTGCAGTTCGGCGTCGACGGTGAACTCGACCAGCTCGCCCCGGTGGCTCGGCACGGCCGGTCGCGGTCGGTCGTAGGGCAGCGCCAGTTCCTCCGGCGCGTCGGCCAGGGATGCCTGCCAGAAGGCGAGTTGCTGTCCGATCAGGCTGTCCCGGTCCTCCTCGTCGCCGAGGAGTTCGCGCTGCCAGAGGGTGTAGTCGGCGTACTGGACGGGCAGCGGCTCCCACGAGGGCGCGTCTCCGTGCAGGCGGGCCCGGTAGGCCTCGCCCAGGTCGCGGAAGAGCGGGGCGACGGACCAGCCGTCGCTGGCGATGTGGTGCAGCAGGAGCAGCAGCACATGCCGCTCGTCGGGCAGCGAGAACAGGGCTGCTCGGAGGGGCAGTTCGGTGGCGAGGTCGAAGGCGTGCGCGTTCGCCCGGTCCAGCAGCCCGGCCAGCTCGATCTCGTCGGCGACGGTGGTGACGGTCAGGGTGGGCTCGACGGAGTCGGCGACCAGCTGGTGGGGCTGCCCGTCGGCGACCGGGAAGAGGGTGCGCAGCACCTCGTGCCGGGCCAGCAGGTCGTGCAGGGCGGCGGTCAGGGCCCCGGTGTCGACCGGGCCGGTGAGCCGGAGGGCGAAGGGGGTGTTGTAGAGGGCGCTCGGGCCCTCGAACTGGTCGATGAACCACAGGCGTTGCTGGGCGTAGGAGAGCGGTACCGGCTCCGGGCGGGTGCGCGCCGTCAGTCCGGCCCGCCCCGGGGTGGTGTCCGCGCCGAGGTGCTGGGCCAGGGCGGCGATGGTGGGGTGGTCGAAGAGGGTGCGCAGGGGGAGTTCGGTGCCGAGGGCGGTGCGGATGCGGCTGGTGAGCCGGGTGGCGAGCAGGGAGTGGCCGCCCAGGTCGAAGAAGTTGTCGTCGATGCTCGGCTCGACGGTTCCGAGGACCTCGGCGAAGAGTGCGCACAGGGTCTGCTCGGTGGTGTTGCGGGCCGCCCGGCCGGGGGTGGCGGCGGAGTAGTCGGGGGCGGGGAGGGCGCGGCGGTCGACCTTGCCGTTGGAGTTGACCGGGAGGGCGGTCAGCGGCACGACGGCGGCGGGGACCATGTAGCCGGGCAGCCGGTCGGTGACGAAGGCGCGCAGCTCGTCGAGCGGGGCGTCGCCGGTGACGTAGGCGACCAGGCGCTTGTCGCCGGGCCGGTCCTGGCGGACCGTCGCGAAGGCCTGCCGGACGGCCGGGTGGGCGGCGAACGCGGCCTCCACCTCGGCGAGTTCGATCCGGAAGCCACGGACCTTGACCTGGTCGTCCGTTCGACCGACGAACTCCAGTTCGCCCGTGGTGCTCCAGCGCACCAGGTCGCCGGTGCGGTACATCCGGGAGCCGGGGGCGCCGTACGGGTCGGCGACGAAGCGCTCGGCGGTGAGCGCCGGGCGGCCGACGTAGCCGCGGGCCAGCCCGTGGCCGGCGAGGTACAGCTCGCCGGGGACACCGACCGGCACGGGCCGGAGGGCGTCGTCGAGGACGTACACCCGGCTGTTGGGCAGCGGGCGGCCGATCGGCACCACGGCGGCCGGCACCTCGGCGGGGGAGGTCATCGCGCGGCGGGTGGCGAAGGTGGTGGCCTCGGTCGGGCCGTAGACGTTCACCACCCGCAGGCCGGGGCAGGCCTCCAGGACGCGCCGCATGGCCGCCGGTGAGGCGATGTCCCCGCCGGTCCAGACCTCGCGCATCCCGGCGAAGGACTGCGGGGCCTCGGTAGCCAGCACGTTGAACAGGCCGGCGGTGATGAAGGCGCCGGAGACCTGCTCCCGGCCGAGCAGGTCGGCGAGTTCGGTGACGCCGAGCCGCCCGGGCGGGGCGATGACGACACGGCCACCGGAGAGCAGCGGGGCCCAGAACTCGTAGGTGGAGGCGTCGAAGGCGGTGGGGGAGTGCACCGCGACCCGGGCGAGGTGCTCCCCGGTGAAGGCCCCGCCGAGGGCGAGGTCGACGATCGAGCGGTGGGTGATGCCGATGCCCTTGGGCTTCCCGGTGGAGCCGGAGGTGTGCATCACGTACGCCAACCGCTCGTCCGCGATGGCCAGTTCGAGGTTGGCGGCGGTCTCCTCGCCGACCGTGAGGGTGGTCAGCCCGGCCAGGGCGGGGTGGTTGCGGTCGGTGACGGCGATCCGGGCGCCCGCGTCGGCGAGCACGGCCGCGAGGCGCTCCTGCGGTTGGGCGTCGTCCAGCGGGACGTAGCTGCCGCCGGCCTTGAGCACCGCCAGCAGGGCGACGGCCAGGGCGGGGGAGCGCTCCAGCAGCAGGGCGACGGGGGTCTCGGTGCCGACGCCCGCCTCGGCCAGGCGCAGGGCCAAACCGTTGGCCCGGGCGTTGAGTTCGGCGTACGTCAGCTCGGTGGAGCCCGCGACCAGGGCGATCGCCTCGGGCGTCGCGGCGGCCTGCGCCTCGAACAGCTCGGGCACGGAACCCGCCGGAAGCTGCGCCACCGGTCCGTGCCGGCCGGTCAGCAGGTCCTCGCGCTCGGTCGGGCCGAGGATCTCGATCCTGCCGATCGGCGCGTCCGGGTCGGCGGCGGCCGCCCGCAGCACCCGGGCGAGGCGCTCGCCGAGGGTGGCGGCGGTGGTGTGGTCGAAGAGGTCCGCCGCGTACTCCACCGCGCCGGTCAGGCCGTTGGCGGCGCCCTGCGCGTCGTGCTGCTCGACGAAGGCGAAGGACAGGTCGAACTTGGCGAGGTGCTGGTCGAGGACGTGTTCCCGGCAGGCGAGCCCGGCGAAGTCGGCGGGGAGGTCCTCGTCGCTGTCCAGCGTCAGCATGGTCTGGAAGAGCGGGTGGCGGGCCGGTACGCGGGCCGGGTTGAGCTGTTCGACCAGGCGCTCGAAGGGCACGTCCTGCTGGTCGAAGGCGTCCAGGTCGAGGCGGCGCACGCGCGCCAGCAGCTCGCGGAAGCTGGGGTCGCCGGTGGTGTCGGTGCGCAGGACGAGGGTGTTGACGAAGAAGCCGACCAGCTCGTCCAGGCCCTCGTCGGTGCGCCCGGCCACCGCGGTGCCCAGCGGCAGGTCGGTGCCGGCGCCGAGCCGGGTGTACAGCGTGGCGACGGCGGCCTGGAGGACCATGAACAGGCTGGCCCGTTCCTTCGCCGCCAACTCGGCCAGGTCCGCGTACAGTTCGGCGTCCAGGGCGAGCTCGGCGGCGCCGCCGAGCCGGGTGGGCGCGGCGGGTCGGGGCCGGTCGTAGGGGAGGGCCAGTTCCTCCGGGGCCTCGGCCAGGGCGCGCTGCCAGTGGGCGAGTTGGGTGGCGATCACGCTCTCCGGGTCGTCCTCCTCGCCGAGGAGTTCGCGCTGCCAGAGGGTGTAGTCGGCGTACTGGACGGGCAGCGGCTCCCACTGCGGCGCGGCGCCGGCGCGGCGGGCCCGGTAGGCGGTGTCCAGGTCGCGGAAGAGCGGGGGGACGGACCAGCCGTCGCTGGCGATGTGGTGCATCAGCACCAGCAGCACGTGCTCCTCGGCGGAGAGCGAGAACAGCGTGCAGCGGATGGGCAGTTCGGTCGCGAGGTCGAAGACGTGCCCGGCCGCGGCGGTGAGCAGGGCGGTCAGCTCGGCCTCGTCGGCGACCGGGACGGCGGCCACCCCGACGGCGGCGACGGCGGGGCTCTGCGGCTCGGCGATCGACTGCTGCGGGCGGCCGTCGACGGCGGGGAAGGTGGTGCGCAGCACCTCGTGCCGGGCGAGCACGTCGCGCAGCGCGAGGGTGAGGACGGCGGCGTCGAGCCCACCGGTCAGCCGGACGGCGAACGGGGTGTTGTAGAGCGCGCTCGGGCCCTCCAGCTGTTCGATGAACCACAGCCGCTGCTGCGCGAACGACAACGGGATCACGGTCTGCCTCCGACGGATGACGTGCTGAGTGGGGACTGGGCGTTCGGGCCACCGGGGACGGCCGGTGGCCCGCGCGACCTGCGACGAGCGGTGATCTGCGGGGACCCGCGAGGACCGGGGAGGCCCTACGCCGGACCGCCGGGCCGGCGCATCGGCCGGAGGGCGGGCCGGGCCTTGCGGGCCGCGGGCAGCGCGTCGGCGAGCTCGCCGACCGTGGGGTGGTCGAAGAGGGTGCGGATCGTCATCTCGACGCCCAGGGCGGTGCGGATCCGGCTGACCAGCTTGGTGGCGAGGAGCGAGTGGCCGCCGAGGTCGAAGAAGTCGTCGTCGATGCTGACCGTGCCCAGCCCGAGCACCTGGGCGAACTGCTCGCACAGGCTCCGCTCCTGGGTGGTGCGGGGGGCGCGGCCCTCGGGGGCGCCGCTGTAGTCGGGGGCGGGCAGGGCGCGCCGGTCGACCTTGCCGTTGGCGGTGACGGGGAGGGCGTCGAGGACGAGGACGGCGGCCGGGAGCATGTAGCCGGGGAGGCGGTCGGTGACGAAGGTGCGCAGTTCGCCGGGGGTGGCGTCGCCGGTGACGTAGGCGACCAGGCGTTTGTCGCCGGGCCGGTCCTCGCGGACCAGGGCGAGGGCCTGGCGGACGGCGGGGTGGGCGGTGAGGGCGGCCTCGACCTCGCCGAGTTCGATCCGGAAGCCGCGGATCTTGACCTGGTCGTCGGCGCGGCCGAGGAACTCCAGCACGCCGTCCGGCCGGCGCCGGACGATGTCGCCGGTGCGGTACATCCGCTCGCCCTTGCCGCCGTACGGGCAGGCGACGAAGCGTTCGGCGGTGAGCGCCGGGCGGCCGAGGTAGCCGCGGGCCAGGCCGGCTCCGGCGAGGTGGAGCTCGCCGGGGACGCCGACCGGGACGGGCTGGAGGCCGTCGTCCAGGACGTACGCCCGGGTGTTCGCCATCGGCCGGCCGATCGGCACCGTGTCCGGCACCGAATCGGCGGCGGGCAGCGGCAGTTGGGTCGCGCAGAGGGTGATCTCGGTCGGGCCGTAGAGCACCCGCACGCCGATCCCGGGGACGGCCGCCAGCACCCTGCGCACGGCGGGCGCGGAGACCACGTCCCCGCCGGTCAGCACCTCGCGCACCCCGGCGAAGACGCCCGGGTCCTCCTCGGCGATGACCCGGAACAGGCCGGCGGTGACGTGCACGTGGGTGAGCCCGTGCGTCCGGACCAGCGCGCCGATCGCGGCCGCGTCCAGGTCGCCCGCCGGGGCGACGACCACCTGGCCGCCGGAGAGCAGCGGCGCCCAGATCTCGTAGGTCGAGGCGTCGAAGGCGTGCGGGGCGTGGAACAGCACCCGCAGCCCGTCGGGGTGCTGCCAGCACGGGTCGGTGGCGAGCTGGACGACGTCCCGGTGGGTGATGGCGATGCCCTTGGGCACTCCGGTGGAGCCGGAGGTGAACATCACGTAGGCGAGCTGTTCCGGGTGGACGGCGGGGCGGTGGGAGCGCCGCCGCAGCGGGCCGTCGAAGCGCTCCGGGGTGAGCGTCAGGACGGGGCAGGGGGCGTCGGCGGCGAGCGGGTGGTCGCGGTGGGCCGCGTCGACCAGGACGAGCGCCGCCCCGGTCTCGGCGGTGATCCGCCGCAGCCGCTCGGCCGGGTGCCGGTCGTCCAGCGGGACGTAGCTGCCGCCGGCCTTGAGGACGGCCAGCAGGGCGGTCAGCAGCTCGGCGGAGCGGTCCATCAGCAGGACCACCGGGGTGTTGGCGCCGACGCCCGCTTCGGCGAGGTCGGCGGCCAGGTGCTCGGCCCGGGCGTCGAGTTCGGCGTAGCTCAGCCGTCCGCCGTCGGTGACCACGGCCACCGCGTCGGGGGTGGCGGCGGCCCGGGCCTCGAACAGCTCGGGCAGGGTCGCCTCCGGGACGGGGAGCGCGGTGTCGTTCCAGCCGGTGAGCAGCTGCTCGCGCTCGGCCGGGTCGAGGATCTCGACGGTGCCGATCGGCGCGTCGGGGTCGGCCGCGACGGCGCGCAGCACCCGCAGCAGGCGCTCGGCGAGCGCGCCGGCGGTGGCCGGGTCGAAGAGGTCGGTCGCGTACTCGATCGCCACCGTCAGGCCCGCCTGCGGGCCCTGTTCGGTGAAGCGGAAGGACAGGTCGAACTTGGCGACGTCCAGTTCGAAGGGGTGCTCGGCGCAGGCCAGGTCGCCGAAGGCGGTGGGGACGGCCGCGCGGCTCTCCAGGGCGATGAGGGTCTGGAACAGCGGGTGGCGGGCCGGGGTGCGAGTGGGGTTGAGCTGTTCGACCAGGCGCTCGAAGGGGAGGTCCTGGTGGTCGAAGGCGTCCAGGTCGGTGCGGCGGACCCGGTCGAGGAGTTCGCGGAAGCCGGGGTTGCCGGAGGTGTCGGTGCGCAGCAGGAGGGTGTTGACGAAGAAGCCGACCAGGTCGTCCAGGGCTTCGTCGGTGCGTCCGGCGACGGGGGTGCCGAGCGGGAGGTCGGTGCCGGCGCCGAGCCGGGTGTAGAGGGTGGCGACGGCCGCTTGCAGGACCATGAACAGGCTGGCCTGCCGATCGGCGGCCAACTCGGCCAGCGCGGCGTGGAGTTCGGCGTCGACGACGGCCGTGGCCAGGCCGCCGCGGTGGGTCGGCGCGGCCGGGCGCGGGCGGTCGTAGGGCAGCGCCAGTTCTTCCGGGGCGTCCGCCAGGGCCTGCTGCCAGTGGGCGAGTTGGGCGCTCAGCAGGGCGCTGGGCTGCTCCTGGTCGCCGAGCAGCTCGCGCTGCCAGAGGGCGTAGTCGGCGTACTGGACGGGCAGCGGCCGCCAGTCGGGTTCCGTGTGGGCGTGGCGGGCCCGGTAGGCGGTGGCGAGGTCGTGGAAGAGCGGGGCGACCGACCAGCCGTCGGCGGCGATGTGGTGCATCAGGACCAGCAGGACGTGCTCGTCGTGCGGCAGGGAGAACAGCGTGGCGCGGACGGGCAGGTCGCGGGCGAGGTCGAAGACCTCCCGGCCGGCCTCGGCCAGGGCGGTGCGCAGCGCTTCCTCGTCGGCCACCGGCACGGCCCGCAGGGGGAGTTCGGGGGCTTCGGTGACCAGCTGGTGCGGCCGGCCGTCGGTGGTCGGGACGAGGGTGCGCAGCACCTCGTGCCGGGCCACCACGTCGCGCAGCGCCAGTTCCAGGGCGGGGTGGTCGACCGCGCCGGTGAGCCGGACCGCGACGGGCGTGTTGTAGAGCGCGCTCGGGCCCTCGAACTGCTCGATGAACCAAAGGCGTTGCTGGGCGGGGGAGAGCGGCACCAGGGCGGGTCTGGCCTGGGGGTGCAGCGCCGGGCGGGCCGGGGTGTCGACGGTCGGCAGGGCGGCGGCCAGGGCGGCCACGGTCGGGCGGTCGAAGAGGGTGCGGATCGGCAGCTCCGCGCCCAGGGCGGCGCGGATCCGGCTGGCCAGCTTGGTGGCGAGCAGGGAGTGGCCGCCCAGGTCGAAGAAGTCGTCGTCGATGCTCACCGAGGCCAACCCGAGGACCCCGGCGAAGAGTTCGCACAGCGTCTGCTCGGTGCTGGTGCGGGGGGCGCGGCCCTCGGGGGTGCCGGTGTAGTCGGGGGCGGGCAGGGCGCGGCGGTCGACCTTGCCGTTGGGGGTGACCGGCAGTGCGTCCAGGGCGACGATCGCGGCCGGGAGCATGTAGCCGGGCAGCCGGTCGGCGACGAAGGCGCGCAGCTCCTCGGAGCCGGCCTCGCCGGTGACGTAGGCGACCAGGCGCTTGTCGCCGGGCCGGTCCTCGCGGACCACGGCGACGACCTGGCCGACGGCGGGGTGGGCGGTGAACGCGCCCTCGACCTCGCCGAGTTCGATCCGGAAGCCGCGCAGCTTGATCTGATCGTCCGCTCGACCGGCGAACTCCAGTTCGCCCGTGGTGGTCCAGCGGGCGAGGTCGCCGGTGCGGTACATCCGGGTGCCGGGGGCGCCGTAGGGGTCGGCGACGAAGCGTTCGGCGGTGAGGGCCGGGCGGCCGACGTAGCCGCGGGCCAGGCCGTTGCCCGCGAGGTAGAGCTCGCCGGGGACACCGACCGGGACGGGCCGCAGGCCGCTGTCGAGGACGTAGGCCCGGGTGTTGGGCAGGGGGCGGCCGATCGGGACGCTGCCCGGCACCTCGGCCGCGGTGGTCATGCCGTGGTGGGTGGCGAAGGTGGTGGTCTCGGTGGGGCCGTAGCCGTTCACCACCCGCAGCCCGGGGCAGTGCTCCAGCACCCGGCGCAGCGCGACCGGCGAGACGACGTCCCCGCCCGTCCACGCCTCGCGCAGCCCGGCGAAGGCCTGCGGCGCCTCGGCGGCCAGCACGTTGAACAGGCCGACCGTCATCCAGGCGGCGGTGACGCCGCCGTGCCGGAGGGTGTCGGTGAGTTCGGTGACGCCGAGGCGTCCGGCGGGGGCGAGGACGAGGCGGGCGCCGGCGAGCAGGGGGGCCCAGAGTTCGTAGGTGGAGGCGTCGAAGGCGGTGGGCGAGTGCACCAGGACGCGTTCGTGGGCGCCGCCCGCGAAGGTGCCGCCGAGGGCGAGGTCGACGACGGAGCGGTGGGTGACGCCGATGCCCTTGGGAGTGCCGGTGGAGCCGGAGGTGTGCATTACATAGGCCAACTGGGCTGCCCGCAAGGGGAGATCGAGGTTGGCGGCACGTTCCTCGCTGACCGTGAGGGTGGTCAGCCCGGCCAGCGCGGGGTGGTCGCGGTCGGTGACGGCGATCCGGGCGCCCGCGTCGGTGAGGACGGCGGCGAGGCGCTCCTGCGGTTGGGCGTCGTCCAGCGGGACGTAGCTGCCGCCGGCCTTGAGCACCGCGAGCAGGGCGATGACCAGGGCGGGGGAGCGCTCCAGCAGCAGGGCGACCGGGGTCTCGGTGCCGACGCCCGCCTCGACCAGGCGCAGGGCCAAGCCGTTGGCCCGGGCGTTGAGTTCGGCATACGTCAGCTCGGTGGAGCCCGCGACCAGGGCGATCGCCTCGGGCGTCGCGGCGGCCTGAGCCTCGAACAGCTCGGGGACGCTCCCCGAGGGCAGCTCCGCCACCGGCCCGTGCCCGCCCGCCAGCAGCCGCTCGCGCTCGGCGCCGGTCAACACCTCGACGGTGCCGAGGAGTTCGGCCGGATCGGCGACGATCCGGTCGAGCAGGGCGAGGAAGCGGTCCAGCAGCGTACCGGCCTCGGCGGGGCCGAAGGCGTCCGGCTGGTGGTCCAGCCGCAGCTGGAGGCCGTCGCCCGGGGTGAGGGCGAGCAGCAGCGGGTAGTGGGCGCTGTCGACGTCCTCGACCAGGGTGACCTGGGTGGCGCCGCTCGGGTCGGCCGCGTCCAGGGCGGACGGGTCGGGGTAGTTGCCGTACACCGTGACGGTGTCGAACAGGCTGCCCAGTCCGGCGAGTTGCTGGATCTCGGTGAGGCTGAGGTGCTGGTGGTCCAGCAGCGCGGACTGCTCGTGCTGGAGGCGCAGCAGCAGCTGCCCCCAGGACTCGGCCGGGTCGAGGGTGACCCGCACCGGCACGGTGTTGATGAGCAGGCCCATCATCCGCTCGACGCCCGGCAGGTCGTGCGGCCGGCCGGAGACGGTGGTGCCGAAGAGCACGTCGGTGCGGCCGGTGAGCCGGGCCAGCAGGACGCCCCAGGCGGCCTGGACGAGGGTGTTGAGGGTGACGCCGTAGCGGCGGGCGGTGCGGCCGAGCGCCTCGGTGGCCGCCGGGGTGAGGCCGGTGTGCAGGCGCAGCGGCAGTCGGGGGGCGGCCGTGGCGCGGCCGGGCGCGAGCAGGGTGGGCTCGTCCACGCCCGCGAGGGCCTGGGCCCAGGCGGTGCGGGCGGCGGCGCCGTCGCGCCGGGTGATCCAGCGCAGGTACTCCCGGTAGGGGGCGGCCGGGGGCAGCGGCTGGCGGAAGTAGAGGGCCCAGAGTTCCTCGGCGAACAGCGGGGTGGACCAGCCGTCCAGCAGGATGTGGTGGGCGGCGGCGATCAGCCGGTGCCGGCCGGGGGCGAGGGTGAGCAGGGTGTAGCGCAGCAGCGGCGGCCGGGTGAGGTCGAAGCGGCGGCCGTACTCGGCGGCGGCGATCCGGTCGGCCTCGGCCTCCGGGTCGGCGTGGCCCGTCAGGTCGAGGACGGTGAAGGGGAGTGCGGCCCGGTCCGGGACGGCCTGGACGGGCGGTCCGTCGGGGCGCTGGTGGAAGCCGGCCCGGAGGTTGGGCTGGCGCAGCAGCAGGGCCTCGGCGGCGGCGCGCAGCCGGTCGGCGTCGACCGGGCCGGTGAGGTCGAAGGTGCAGACCGAGGTGTAGACGTCGGCGCCGTCGGTGTCGTACGCGGCGTGGAAGGCCATGCCCTGTTGCAGCGGGGAGGTCGGCCAGACGTCCACCAGGTGCGCGGGGGTGTGGAGTTCGGCGAGCCGGTCGATCTCGTCCTGGCCGAGGGCGACGAGCGGGAAGTCGGCGGGGGTGTGCCCGCCGGCGTCCGGCCGTTCGGCGTGCTCGGCGAGGGCGCGCAGGGCGGTGAACCAGGCCTCGGCGAGGGCCCGCACCCGCTCCTCGTCGAGCAGTTCGCCGGCCCAGGACCACTGGGCGACCAGCAGCGGGCCCTGCGGGGTGTCGACGGTGGTGGCGTCCAGGCCCAGCACCCGGCCGAGCGCGAGGTCGGGGGCGGCGCCCTCGGTCATCGCCTCGGTCCCGGCGTGAACGTCGTCGGCGCTGACGCCCTCGGGCTGGAAGCGGCCCAGGTAGTTGAACTCGACCTGGGGGTCGGCGTGTTCGGCGAGCACCTCGGCGGTGGCCGGGTTGAGGTGGCGCAGCAGGCCGTAGCCGATGCCGTTGTCGGGGACGGCGCGCAGCTGCTCCTTCACCAGGCCGAGGGCCCGGCCGAGCGCCGGTCCGGCGGCGGTGACCTCGGCCCAGGTGAGCGGGCCGGGGGCGAGCCGGACGGGGTAGACGGAGGTGAACCAGCCGGCGGTGCGGTGCAGGTCGACGCCCTCGACCACCTCCTCGCGGCCGTGCCCCTCGACGTTCACCAGCACGGCGCCGTCGGGGTCCGTCGCGTCGCCGCGCCAGTGGGTGAGGGCGAGGGCCAGCGCCGTCAGCAGGACGTCGTTGACCTGGGCGTGGTAGGCGGCGGTGACCTCGGTCAGCAGGGCCCGGGTGGTGTCGGCGGGGAGCACGACGCGCAGGGTGCCGCCGGTGGCGTAGGTGTCCTTCGCCTGGTCCAGCGGGCGCGCGCCGAGCAGTGGGTCCGGGGTGGCCAGCGCGCCCTGCCAGTACGGGAGTTCGGCGGCCCGACGGTCGCTGCGGGCCTCGGCGGTGAGCCGCTGGGCCCAGCGCCGGAAGGAGGTGGGCACCGGCGGGAGCTCGGGGGTGCGGCCCGCGCGGGCGGCGGTGAGCGCGGCGAGCAGGTCCTCCTCGACGATCCGCCAGGTGACGCCGTCCACCACCAGGTGGTGGATCACCAGCAGCAGCCGGGCGGGCCGGTCCGGGCCGGCCTCGAAGTGCACGGCCCGGAGCATCCGGCCGTCCTCGGGCGAGAGCCGGTCGCGGGCGGCCTCGGTGGCGGCGCGCAGGGCGTCCGGGTCGGCCGGGCCGGGGATGCTGCTCAGCACCTCCTCGGCGGGGACGGCCCCGGGGGCGGGGACGTGCAGCGTCCAGGGGCGTTCGGCGAGCGGGGAGGTGCGGGCGCGCAGCAGGTCGTGGTGGTCGAGCAGCGCCTGGAGGGCCGTGGTGAGGTCCCGCCGCCCGGTCCCGGCGGGGAGGGTGAGCAGGGTGGACTGGTAGAAGCTGCCGACGGCGCCGCGCTGTTCGGACAGCCAGTGCACGATCGGGGTGGGCGGCACCTCGCCGAGGCCGGCGCCGGGCGGCTCGACGGCGACCGGGCCCTCCAGCGGGCGGGCGAGCAGGGCCAGCGCCTCGACGCTGGGCGCCTCGAAGACGGCGCGGGGGGTGAGCCGGAGTCCGGCCTGCCGGGCCCGGGAGACCAGTTGGATGGCGACGATGGAGTCGCCGCCGAGCTCGAAGAAGGAGTCGGCGACCCCGACCCGGGGCAGCCCGAGCACCTCGGCGAAGAGCCGGGCGAGGGCGTGCTCCACCTCGCCGGCCGGGGCCCGGCCGCCCTCCTCGGCGGTGCCGAGCGCGGGCGCGGGCAGGGCGCGCTTGTCCACCTTGCCGTTGGGCGTCAGCGGCATCCGGTCCAGCACCACGACGACGGGCACCATGTGGTCGGGCAGCTGCCCGGCGCAGTGGGCGCGCAGCTCGGCCGGGTCGGCGGTGCCGACGGTGTAGCCGACCAGCCGGCGCTCGCCCGGGCGGTCCTCGCGGACCAGCACCACGGCCTGGCGGACGCCGGGGTGGGCGGAGAGGGTCTGCTCGATCTCGCCGAGCTCGACCCGGAAGCCGCGGATCTTCACCTGGTCGTCGGCCCGGCCGAGGAAGTCCAGCTGGCCGTCGGGGCGGAGGGTGCCGAGGTCGCCGGTGCGGTACATCCGCTCGCCGGGCGCGCCGAACGGGCAGGCGACGAAGCGGTCGGCGGTCAGGCCGGGGCGGCCCAGGTAGCCGCGGGCCAGGTGCGGGCCGGAGACGTACAGTTCGCCGACGGTGCCCGGCTCCACCGGGCGCAGCCGCTCGTCCAGCAGGTGGATCCGCACGTCCTGGCAGGGGTGGCCGATCGGGGGCTGCTCGGTGCCGGTGAGCGGCTCGCTCATGGTGACGATGACGGTGGTCTCGGTCGGCCCGTAGCTGTTGAGCATCAGCCGGTCCCGGCCGAGCCGGGCGGCCAGCTCGCGCGGGATGGCCTCGCCGCCGCCGATCAGGGTGCGCAGGGTCGGCAGCGGGGCGTCCGGCAGGGTGGCGGCCATCGCGGTGGCGACGTCGGCGTGGGTGACGCCGTGCCGGTCGATCAGCTCGGCCAGCGCCTCGCCGACCAGCTGGCTCTGCTCGCGGGGGAGGACGAGCGCGGCGCCGGTGGTCAGCGCCACGGCCAGGTCGGAGACGGAGACGTCGAAGCTGAGCGAGGCGGCCTGGAGCACCCGGCTGCCGGGGCCGACGCCGGTGGCGGCGACCTGGGTGCCGATCATGCTGGGCAGCCCGGTGTGGGTGACGGCCACGCCCTTGGGCAGGCCGGTGGAGCCGGAGGTGTAGATGACGTACGCGGTGTGGTCGGCGCTCAGCGGCCGGACCCGCTCGGCGGTGGTGAACGGGGTGCCGGGCCGGTCGGCCAGGTCGGCGAGGTGCGCGGCGGAGTCGAGCAGCAGCCGGGGGGCGCCGGTGTCGGGCAGCCGCTCGGCGGCGTCGGCGGTGGTGAGCACCAGGGCGGCGCGGGAGTCGGTGAGCATGTGGCGCAGCCGCTCGGCGGGGTAGGCCGGGTCGGCGGGCAGCCAGGCGGCGCCGGTCTTGGTGACGGCCAGGATCGCGGCGACCGCCTCGGGGGACTTGGGCAGGGCGAGCGCGACCACGTCCTCGGTGCCCAGGCCGCGGGCGGCGAGCACCCGGGCCAACCGGTTGGCGCGGGCGTCCAGTTCGGCGTACGTGAGGGTGGTGGACCCGGCGTACAGCGCGGGGGCGTCCGGGGTGCGGGCGACCTGGGCGTCGACCAGGGCGCCGAGGGTCGGGCGCGGGTCGGCGGCGGTCGTGCGCGGGTCGGCGGCGGTCGGGGCCGGGCCGGGAGCGGTCGGGGCCGGGTCGGCCAGCCGGGTGGCCAGATCGGCCGGGGTCGGGGCGTCCAGCAGCAGTGGCAGCGGCACCCGGAACCCGAGCTCGGCGCGCACCCGGGCCAGCAGCCGTACGGCGGCCGGCCGGTCGCCGCCCAGCTCGAAGAAGCCCGCCGCGGGGTCGACCGACTCCCGGCCGAGCACCTCCGCGAACAGTCGACACAGCACCTCGGCCGGTCCCGGCCGCGGGTCGGTTCTGTGCGTCTGCTGGTCCCCGGACATCTGCTTCTCTCTCCCTCGTTGCTGCGTGACCCGCGGGCGGTCGGCCCGGTCGGCGTGGTCGGCGTGGCTGATAGGTGGCCGGTCGGTGACGGCCGGTGACGGCCGGTCAGGCCGGTCGGTCAGTGGCCGGACAGGTGGGCGACCAGGCTCTTCGGCCGCAGGTCCTGCCAGTTCTGCTCCACGTACTCGACGCACTCCGGCCGGCGGGCCGCGCCGAAGACCTGGTGCCAGCCGTCGGGCACCGGGCTGAACACCGGCCACAGCGAGTGCTGGCCCTCGTCGTTGGCCAGGACGAGGTAGTCGGCCTCGGGGTCGTCGAACGGGTTCGCCATCGTCGGTTTCCTCTCTGTTGGGAGAATTACGAGGAGGGGGGAATTTCGTCGGCGCGCGGTGAACGGCTCACGTCGGCCGGCGGTTCACCGGGTTCGCCCCAGTGCGTTCACGGGCCCCAGCCGGAGTCGTCCCCGTGCACGGCCGAGGGACCTGCGGCAACGGTGGACTGGTACGGTGCGGCGTGGATCTGGAGGCCGATCCCGGCGACCAGGAGAACGGCGAGAATCCCGAGCATCTTGTGAATGCGAACGGCAAGATTCGTCATGGCGAATTCCTCTTCCTGAGGCGGGCGGTGTGTGCGCTCCTCGCTGTGAATGAATCCTGCCGAGGCCCAAACTGGCGTGGAAGCTCTGGCCGTTATCGGGATCACGCAATGCGGGAACCGGAAGCGTGAACAGACTGTGCCAAAATCGGGCAGAACTGATGCAAAGAACACCTGGGTCTGTCAGATCAGTGGTGGGAAGGCGGGCGCACGGTGGCCCGCCCGTGGCCGGAACCCCACCCCGGAGGCCGGGAGTCGGGGTCGACGGAGGTCGGGAGCGCCCACGACAGGTCACTGCCGGGATTGCTGAGGTAAGGTCAACTATCGGTAAAGCAGAGGCAGTTGGACGGCATCAGTGCCGAGAGCCCCGACGCAGCTCCGCGCGGACGGCCGGCCAGTCCCCGGTCCACGGCCGGCGGGCCCCGGCCGGCGACTCCAGGGCGAGGGTCGCCAGGTAGACGCGCTTGAGCGCGGCCCGCTCGTCCCGCACCCGCCCCGCGGCCTGCTCGATCCGGCGCAGCCGGGCGTGCAGCCGCTCCAGCGCACCCCCGCCCGCCAGCAGCCGCCGCGCCTCCGGGCCGAACCGGAACCCCGGGGCGAGCAGCGGCCACGCCGCCCGCCAGACCCGGAACACCTCGCGGTGGCCCGGCCCCCACTCCCGCTCGGCCCGGCCCAGCCGCTCCAGCGCCGCCGCCTCGGTGGGCGCGGTGCAGATCTCGTGCAGCACCCGGGCCAGCCCGCCCCAGTCCTCGCCCGGCGCGTGCCGCAGCGCGGCGTGCAGCAGGTGCGCCACCGAGGTGTGCACCACGGTGCGCGGCCACCGCGCGGCCGCCGCCTCGGCCAGCCCCGCACCGGCGGCGCCGACCAGCACCCAGACCTCGCGCACCCCGCGCTCGGCCAGCCCGGCCAGCACCTGCGGCCACTGCTCGCCGTCCTCGGCGGGCCACAGGCCCAGCACCTCGCGCAGCCCGTCCGTGGAGATCCCCAGGGCCAGGTGCACCAGCGGGCCGCCCGAACGCCCGCTGCGCACCGAGTCGACGAAGACCACCGGGTACACCGGGTCCAGCGGGCGCCCGCGCCGGTCGGCGAGCTCGTCGAGGACCTGGTCGGTGATCACCGAGACGGTCTCCCGGCTGATCTCCACCCCGTACACCTCGGCCAGGTGCGCCACCAGCTCGCCCGAACTGAGGCCGCGCGCGGTGAGCGAGACCACCAGTCGGTCCAGCCCCGGCAGTCGGCGTGCCCGGGGGCGGACCGTACGGGGGGCGAAGCTGCCCTCCCGGTCCCGGGGGACCCGCACCTCGACCGGCCCGATCTCGGTCAGCAACCGCCTGGCCCGGGCGCCGTTCGGGCCGTTGGGGCCGCGGTGACCGGCCGGCCCGCCGGAGCCGCCCGGGCCACCGGCCGCCCCCGCGGGGTTGTTGGTGCCCGGGCCGCGCAGGTGCTCCTGGAACTCCAGCTCCAGCGCACGCTCGATCAACTGCTTGGCCAGCGCCTGGAGCAGGCCGCCGTCGCCGAGCAACTGCACCGAGCCCGCGCCGACCTGCGCCGCGGCAGCCTCGGCGAGCTGCCGCACCAACCGCTGGTCCACCAGCCCGGCCGGGTCGACCAGTCCTGCGGGATCCACCAGTCCTGCGGGATCCACCAGCCCGGCCGGGTCCACGAGCCCGGTCGGATCCACCGGTCCGGCTCGATCCACCGCGCCGGGCGTCTCCACCGGCGGGGGCGGGTCGGGATCAGCTCGCAACAAGGGGGTGCCCTCCGTCCGTCCGTCGGCCGGGCCGGTCCGCCGGCCCTTCGCTCCGGCCGCCCTGACGGGGCGACGCGCGCAATGCGGCGGCCATCCGCCCGTTACCGCAGCCGGGTACGGTCGTCCTCGCCGTCACCACCGTCGGACGCCGTTGCCGGGCATGCCCGGTTTCGCCGTCAACCGCTGATTTCCGCGCCTTTAGGGCGTACACTCGCGGCTGTCATGGCCCGGGGGGGATGCGTCCGAACGGCAGGTGAGCACCATCCTGCCCTTCCGGGCGTCTGGCTGTTGCCGGTGCGGGCATTCGTGAAAGCGCAATGCCGAAGCCGGAAGGATGCCCAGATGTGCCTATCCCAGGACACCAGCGCGGAAATGGGGACACCCCAACTCTGTGACCGGGGGGTCGAGTTCTACCGGATCGCACTCGCCGAAGGCGGTGCCAGCGCCGGACAGGCCCCGGAATGCCTGGTCAGCATGGGCCTGCTGCGCACCCTGCCCGGCGCCGGGCATCGGCTCGCCCCCGTCCCGCCCGACCTCGCGGTCACCGGCCTGACCCGGCCGCTCGAACTCGCCGTGCTGGCCCACCAGGAGCAGCTCGCCGAACTGCGCACCGCCTTCACCGCCGCCGAGCACGCCTACCGCGACGTGATGAGACAGGCCCAGCTCCCGATCCGCCTGCTGGCCGGCGAAGAGATCAACCCGGCGCTGGAGAAGGCCGTCGCGGCCTGCACCGAGGAACTGCGCACCGCCCAGCCCGGCGGCGGCCGCGGCGCCGACCACCTGGCCGCCGCCCTCCCGCGCGACCTCGCCCTCGCCGAACGCGGCGTCCGCCAGCGCACCCTCTACCAGCACACCGTCCGCGCGCACGGCCCGACCCTCGCCTACATCGAGCAGGTCTCCGCCCGCGGCGCCCAGGTGCGCACCCTCAACGAGGTCTTCGACCGGATCATCATCTGCGACCGCTCCACCGCCTTCATCCCGGCCGGCGCCCAGCGCGAGGCCGCCGCGGTGCTCATCCAGTTCCCGCCCCTGGTCGAGTACCTGCTCAAGATCTACGAGTTGATGTGGGAACGCGCCGAGCCCGTCACCTACCTGGAGGGCCACCACCGCCCCCAGCTGCTCACCGACCGCACCCGCCGCAACGTCCTGCGGCTGATGGTCAACGGGTTCACCGACGAGGCGATCGCCAGCCGCCTCGGGATGAGCACCCGTACGGTCTCCAGCCACATCCAGAAGGCCAGCGAGCTCCTCGGCAGCCGCAGCCGGGGCCACCTCGGCTACATCATCGCGCGCGAAGGCGTCCTGGACGAGCCGCTCGACGAGCTCTGACGTCGATCCCGGTGACAACTCCCGGGTGCGACGGACCGGGCGGGACCGCCGGCAGGAGGCTCCGGGCAGCGCAGCCTCACGGCGGCCCCGCGACGAACGGGTCCGCCGCCCGGGAAAACCGGTCGCCACCGCCTCGCTCCGTGGGCGAAGCTGCTCGGATGCAGCGAGCGAACAGCCGGACCGTGACCGTCGACCTCACCCACGGAGGCGCCTACTACGGGCAGTTGGGCCCCTTCGAGATGGACCTCGGCTGGTGGTCGGCGGTCGACGGCGTGGTCGCCCGGGCCACCGAACTGGCCGGCGTGCCGGTGCTGGTGACCAGACTCCTCGACGGGCACAGCGCGGACCCGGGCCACGGCGGCCGGGTCCGCTACCACGCCGAGGCGCTCCGGGCGCCCGCCGCCCTGACGCCCCGCCCGCCGGACGCCGGGACGGCCGCCCTGCTGGCCCCCGCCGCCCGGCGGGCCGCCTGGGCCACCCCGGACGGGCTGCGCTCGGCGCTGGCATGGGCGCGGGAGCGGCTCGCCGACCTCGGCCGGCCGACCGGGGCGGCGCGGCAGATCCGGACCTGGAACCTGTCCGGCCTCTTCCGGTTCCCCTCCCCCGTCGGGGCCGACGCCTGGTTGAAGACCACCGGCCCGGAGTTCAACGCCGCCGAGGGGGAGGTGATCGCGCTGCTCGGCGGGGTCGACCCCACCCTCGTCCCGCCGGTGCTCGCCGCCGACCCGGCCGCCGGCCGGCTGCTGCTCGACCACGTCCCCGGCGAGGACTGCTGGAGCCCGAGCGAGGCGACCGTCGCCGACGTCGTCCCGCGCTTCGTCGCCGCCCAGGCCGCGCTGGCCGGGCGGCCCACGGCCCTGGCCGGCCTGCGCGACCGCACGCCCACCACCCTGCACGCCCAGCTGACGGCGCTGCTGGACCGGCTCCCCGCCGAGACCGACCTGACGGCGCCCGAACGCGACCGGCTGCACCGGTTCGCTGCCGAACTGCCCGCGCTGCTGGACGAACTGGCCGCCTGCGGCCTCCCGGAGACACTGCTGCACGGCGACTTCCACCCCGGCAACTGGCGCACCGGAGACGCCCGCCCGGTCGTGGTCGACTACGCCGACGCCTGCCTCGGCCACCCGGCCCTGGACGGGCTGCGCCCCCGCGCCTACCTCACCCCGGCGGCCTGGCACCACCACGCCGAGGTCTGGACGGCGGCCTGGCGCGAGCACGCCCCGGGCTCGGACCCGCACCGCGCCCTCGAACTCGCCGCTCCGCTCCACCACGTGTCCTACGCGCTGCGCTACCAGGAGTTCCTGGACCACATCGAGCCCAGCGAACGCCCGTACCACGAGGGCGACCCGGCCGCCGAACTGCGCGCCGCCCTGGCCGCGGCCGCTCCCGGGGGAGCCCGCGACGCACGGTGATCCCCGGTGCCGTGCGCGGTGGAGGCCGTCGACACGACACCGGGGTCAGCGGGTCACGGGGCACCGGATCAGGTGGTCACCCGGTCCGGCGCGTCACTCCGCAGGTTCGATCCGGTAGCCGCCGCGGGCCGAGAACAGGGTGAGCGCCTCGACCGGACAGAACTCCACCGCCTCGGTCAGCCCGTCCGTCAACTCCGCTCCGCCGGCGGCGTACCCGGCCACCGGCCGGGCCTGGCCGTCGGTGTCGAGGGCCAGCGACCCGGGGGCGCTCAGGGCGCACATCCCGGAGCCGATACAGCGGTCCCGGTCGACCCGGACCAGCACGGATTCGGCCGCCGCCGGGTCGGCGGGCCCGGTCGGACCCCCCGTCACCAGGTGACCCTCAGGGTGTTGGGGCTGCGGGTGAGCAGCCCGCGCCGCCAGTCGATGTCCCGGGCCGCGTCGGCCAGCCGCAGCGCCGGCAGCCGGCGGGCCAGTCGGTGCAGGGCGAGTTCCAGCTCCATCCGGGCCAGCCAGGCGCCCAGGCAGTGGTGCGGTCCGGCGCCGAAGGTGAGCATCGGCGCGGCCAGCGGGGAGAAGAGCTCGGTGCGCAGGTCCCCGGTGAAGACCTCCGGGTCCTGGTTGGCGGTGCCGGTGTCGGCGGCGACGACGCTGCCGGCCGGGATGACCACCCCGCCGATCTCGACGTCCTCCACCGTGCGGCGCAGCAGCCCGGGCATGTGCTCGGCGGCGTCGCCGAGCGGTACGGCGCGCAGGATCTGCTCGGTCGCGGCGGCGGCGCTGGCCTCGTCGGAGGCGAGCCGCTGCCAGGCGTCCCGGCCGTCCTGGAGCAGGTAGACCAGGGCGTTGCCGAGGCTGGTCATGGTGGTCTCGTGACCGGCCACCACGAGGCCGATGACCAGGGCGATCAGCTGCCCCTCGGTGATCGAGCCGTCCTCGGCGGCGGCCGACAGCAGGCTGCTGACCAGGTCCTCGCCGGGTTCCGCGCGGCGTTCGGCGATCACCTCGGCGCCGAAGGCCGCGAACTCGGTCATCGCGGTGGCGATCGCCTCGGCGCTGTGGGCGGTGGTGGAGAGCGCGTGGTCGCTCCAGTGGGCGAGCCGTTTGCTGTCGAGGTTGTCCAGGCCCATCAGCCGGCTGATCACCAGGACCGGCAGCGGCCGGGTGTAGGTGGCGACGATGTCGGCGGGTGAGCCGTGGTCGATCAGTTCGTCGATCAGCGACTCGATCACCGAGGCGACCCAGGGCTTCCAGCGCGCGATCGCGCGTGGGGTGAAGGCCCGTTGCACGGTGCGGCGCAGCCGCTGGTGCTCGGTGCCGTCGATGTTCAGCATGCTCTGCGGGTCGTCCAGGATGTTGGGCGTGACCATGAGCGGCGGGGCGTCCGGCGCGTAGAGCGGGGCGCGCCCGAGCCGCGGGTCGGTGAGCACCTGCCGGACGTCGGCGTGCCGGCTGACCAGCCAGACCGGCGTGCCGGTGGGCAGCGCCGCGAGCCGGGGCGGACCGGGCTCCAGGTGGCGCAGGCAGTGCATCGGGGGGAGCGGGGCGGTGCCGGTGCCGGCACCGGTCGCACTGTTCTCGGTGGACATCCGTACTCCAGACTCCAGGGCAGGGACCGCGCGGGGCGGCCCGACGGGGGGGGATCCGGGGTTCGTGCGGGACGGGCGGTTCGGCCGGGGCGGCTCGACTCGGGGCCGGCGGTGCGGTGGGACGCGGTGGGACCGGGAACGCTGCCCGCGCGGGGGCGCGGGCCCGTCCGCGGGATGGCGCGGGATGGCGCGAAACGTGCGGGGGCGTACGGTCGGTACGCGCCCGGCACGAGCGGCGCGCGGTGGCGTGCCGTCAGGTGGGGCGGGTGTGCTGAGCGTGGTCGCGTGGACCGTCTCTGCTACGACCGTACGTGGACGGCGGGGTGCCCGTCTGCGGCACTTCCAGCCAACGGTGGCGCTTTCCGGGCAGTTCGTGGCACGTTGACGGGCGCTCACCGCCGCCCGCGCGCCCCTGGTCCGGGGCCGCGCCGGGGCCGCGCGGGGGCGAGTGCCCGGTGGGCCCGGCAGGACTGCCGGGCATGCCCGTGGCACGTGCGCCCGGCCGGGCGGGCGCTACCCTTCGTAGGCACTCCTTCGGAAGTGCTTCTAGAGTTCTCCCGCAGTCGTTTGTCGCAGGTCACGCCGGTGCGTAGCCGTACCGGCCGACGGAGGTGGAATCGGATGGCCCAGCAGGTCAAGGCAGTCATCGCGCGCGCCAAGGGCGCACCCGTGGAGGTGACCACGATCGTGGTGCCGGACCCGGGGCCGGGCGAGGCGGTGGTGCGGATCCAGGCGTGCGGCGTCTGTCACACCGACCTCCACTACCGGGAGGGCGGCATCAACGACGAGTTCCCGTTCCTGCTCGGCCACGAGGCCGCGGGCGTCGTGGAGTCGGTGGGCGAGGGCGTCACCGAGGTCGAGCCGGGCGACTTCGTCGTCCTCAACTGGCGCGCGGTGTGCGGCCAGTGCCGGGCCTGCAAGCGCGGGCGCCCGCAGTACTGCTTCGCCACCCACAACGCGAAGCAGAAGATGACGCTGCTCGACGGCACCGAGCTGTCCCCGGCGCTGGGCATCGGCGCCTTCGCCGAGAAGACTCTGGTCGCGGCGGGCCAGTGCACCAAGGTCGACCCGGCCGCCGACCCGGCCGTCGCGGGCCTGCTGGGCTGCGGCGTGATGGCGGGCCTCGGCGCCGCGATCAACACCGGCAACGTCGGCCGCGGCGACACCGTCGCCGTGATCGGCTGCGGCGGCGTCGGCGGGGCGGCCGTGATGGGCTCCCGGCTGGCGGGCGCGGCGAAGATCATCGCGGTGGACATCGACGACCGCAAGCTGGAGAAGGCCCGCTCCCTGGGCGCCACCCACACCGTCAACTCCCGCACCACCGACCCGGTCGAGGCGATCCGCGAGCTGACCGGCGGCAACGGCGCCGACGTCGTGGTGGAGGCCGTCGGCCGCCCCGAGACCTACAAGCAGGCGTTCTACGCCCGCGACCTCGCGGGCACCGTCGTCCTGGTCGGCGTGCCGACCCCGGAGATGACCCTGGACCTGCCGCTGCTGGACGTCTTCGGCCGCGGCGGCGCGCTCAAGTCCTCCTGGTACGGCGACTGCCTGCCCTCCCGGGACTTCCCGATGCTGATCGACCTCCACCTCCAGGGCCGCCTGGACCTGGACGCCTTCGTCACCGAGCGGATCGGGCTCGACGAGGTGGAGCAGGCCTTCGAGCGCATGCACCACGGTGACGTCCTCCGCTCGGTGGTGATCCTGTGACCACCCGAGTGGACCGCCTGGTCACCGCCGGGACCTTCGAACTCGACGGCGGCAGCTGGGAGGTGGAGAACAACGTCTGGATCGTCGGTGACGACGAGGAGGCGGTGGTGATCGACGCCGCCCACGACGCCGCGGCCATCGAGGCCGCCCTCGGCGGCCGTCGGCTGCTGGCGATCGTCTCCACCCACGCCCACAACGACCACATCGACGCCGCCCCGGAGCTGGCCGCGCGCACCGGTGCGCCGATCCTGCTGCACCCGGACGACCTCCCGCTGTGGAAGCTCACCCACCCCGAGCGGCTCCCGGACGGCGAACTCGCCGACGGGCAGCGGATCGAGGTGGCCGGCACCGAGCTGACCGTGCTGCACACCCCGGGCCACGCGCCCGGCGCGGTCTGCCTCCACGCCCCCGGGCTCGGCACCGTGTTCACCGGCGACACCCTGTTCCACGGCGGGCCGGGCGCGACCGGACGCTCCTTCTCGGACTTCCCGACCATCATCGAGTCCATCCGCGAGCGGCTGCTGTCGCTCCCGGCCGACACGGTGGTGCGCACCGGCCACGGCGACCCGACCACCATCGGCGCCGAGGCCCCGGCCCTGCCGGAGTGGATCGCCCGCGGTCACTGAGGCCCCGGCCGCAGGCCGAATGCTGCTCGCCGCATACCGTACGGCCCCCGGGGAGGATGACGCCCCGGGGGCCGTACGATCGCGATCATGGCCCATGACCCGCGTGACCTCGACGACGCCTTCCTCGCCTTCTGGCGCGAGCGGCACATCTCCACCCTGACCACCACCCGGCCCGACGGCACCCCGCACGTGGTGCCGGTCGGCGTGACCTTCGACCCGGAGACCGGTACCGCCCGGGTGATCACCAGCCGCACCAGCCGCAAGGCCCGCAACGTGGCGGCGGCCGGACCCGAGGGCCTGCGCGTCGCGGTCTGCCAGGTGGACCGGGCCCGCTGGTCCACCCTGGAGGGCGTCGCGGTGGTGCGCGACGGCGCCGAGCAGGTCGCCGACGCCGAGCGCCGCTACGCCGAGCGCTACCGCCCGCCGCGCGAGAACCCGGACCGGGTGGTCATCGAGATCACCGTCACCCAGGTCCTCGGCCGCGCCTGACCGGGCCGCACCCCGCCGCACCGCTCACGCGTCAGCGGCCGGTGATCCGCTCCGCCGCGTACTCCACGTACTCGTGCAGGCCGTAGGCGAGGCCGACGGCGAGCAGGGCCGAGCACAGGACCGCGACGCAGAACGCGGCGGCGGCCAGGCGTGGTCCGCGCCCCTGTGGTCCGGCGGGCTCCGGTCCGAGCAGGGCCTGCACCCGCTGGGGCACCGGCCCCGTGTCCACGGCGAGCACCCGGCCGCCGCCGTACCGTCCTCCGCCGTACCGTCCTCCGCCGTACCGTCCGGAACCGGAACCGGAACCGGCACCGGCCAGCGCGGCCCGGGCGATGGCGGTCGCGGCGGTCCGCCGGTCGGCCACCACCCGGGCGGCGGCCTCGTCCGCCCACCGCTCCAGGTGGAACTCCAGGGCGGTGCGCAGCCGTCCCAGCGCCGGATGGACGGCGGCGGCCAGGTCGGTGACACCCGCGAGCAGGTGGTGGCGTCCGTTCAGATGGGCCCGCTCGTGGGCGAGCAGCACCGCCCGCTCCGACGGTGTCAGGGCCCTGAGCATGCCCTCCGTCACGACGACCCGGCCGGCGCGCCCCCGGTGGCGGGGCAGGGCGAAGGCCTCCGCCTCCTCGCCCGGCACGACCAGGAGGTCGCTCCCGGGCGTGGCCGCGCCGGTCAGCTCCCAGGCACGCGCCAGCAGCGCGCGGTGGCGGCGCGCGGCCCGCGCGAGCCGGACCGCCTGCGCGGCGAGCAGCGCCCCGGCCGCGCAGGCCACCGGCAGCGCCGCCGGCCAGTCCGCGACCACCCGGCCGAGCGCCATGTGCTCCAGCCCCGCGAGGAACGGCACGTGGAGGAGGCCGACCAGCGCCGCGAGCGTGCCGCCCGCGAGGAGCACCGCCGCCCCGGTCAGCGCGAAGGAGGCCGCGCGGGGCGGGAGCAGCCCGGCCAGGCGGTCCGCCGCGGGCACCGCTGCCCAGGGCAGCGCGACGGCGAGGGCGACGATCACGAGGAACAGCGTCATGCTCCGCCTCCCGCTGTTCCCGCTACTCCCTCGCCCGCCACGGCTGCGGGGGAATCGCCCTCCGCTTCGAGGAGGAGGCGGCGCAGGGCGTCCCCGTCGTCCGCCGAGAGTGAGGACACGAACCGCTTCAGGACGAGGTCCCGGTGCGGCTCCTTCTCCAGCTCCCGGCGCATCCGGCCGGCCGCCAGGCCGGCGGCGTCCGAGACGGGCGCGTACGCGAAGGAACGCCCCGGCCGGGTGCGGGCCAGGGTCCCCTTCTCGTGCAGGCGGGTGAGGATCGTCGCCACCGTCGTCCGGGCGAGGTCCTGGTGCAGGGCGCCCTTGACCTGCTGGGCGGTCAGCGGCTCCCCGGCCGCCCACAGCACCGCCAGCACGTCCGCCACGAGCTCCCCGTGCGGGCGCCTGGCCTCCTGGCCGTCCCTCGCCATCTCTCTCCCCGGTCCGTACAGGTTAGGTGTGCCTCAGCTAACTTTACCGGGCCGGAAGCGGGCCACCGGAGGGTGTGCGGGCCGTAGACGGAGACGGCGCTCTCCGTATATCGGCTGTAGATCGGCGCTTGTGAAGGTTCTCCTGTCAGCCCGAACGGGCCGACGGAACGAGAGGAAGGACCGTCACCATGGACATGCAGCTGAACTCGCTCGACCTGGACGCCCTGGACGTCACCGGCATCGAGCTCGCCGAGGGCGACGCCATCGGTTCGCTGGCCACCGACAGTGCGCACACCGAGGTCGGCGCCTCCTGTGCCCCCTACGGCTGCCACTGCTACTTCAGCCTGACCTGATCGATCGGGCAGGGCACCCGCCCGACGGGTAGCCACTGAGGAGCGTCCCGCCGGTCCCGTCGGACCCGGCGAGGGCCTGCGGGACGCTCCCCGGCAGCACGACCACCGGTGACTGACCGGCGGTACCCCTCCGGCGCGCTGGGAAGAGCCCGTCGGACCCTCCGGAGACGAAACGGCGTTCCCACCGTGATTCCCCCCACCACCCCTGCCGTCCGCCGGTTCGCCGTCCGCGTCGCGGGCCTGCCGGCCGACGCCCTGCACGAACTGCGCCGACCGGCCGTCCGCTCCGCGGTGGACCACCTGCTCGCGGAACGCGACCGGCTGGCCCACGAGGGCACGCGCCTCGCCGACGCCTGCCACCCGGTGATCGGCGCGCTGGCCGGCTCCGAGCTGAAACCGCGGGTGGTGGCGCTGCGCCGCAGCCTCCACGGCGCGAGCGTGCCCGGCCCCGCGGTCTGGTCGGACCAGGTCCGGCAGGCCCTGCCGACCGCCCTAGCCGAACGGATCGACGCCTGGCTGGCGGCCCTGCGCGCCCACCGGGCGGACTTCGCGGCGCTCCCGGACCGCTACGACCGCGACCTCCCGGACGCCCTGTCCGCCGTACGCCGCCACAGCGCGAACCCGGCCTTCCGCCACGGGCTGGTCCAGGGCAACCCGATGCTCTCGGACGCGCTCACCGCGTGGCTCGACTCCCCGGCCGGCACCGAGCCGGCCCGCCGCACCAGGCTGCGCCTGGTCAAGTACCTGGCCCGGGCGGCCGCCAAGACCAGCCCGTACGCCACCTTCACCGTGACCGGCCTCGGCGAGTGGCGCCGCTGCGGCTCCGCCGTCGAGCCCACCGGCGCGACGGCCTGGCGCAGTGTCGTCGAGCCGAACGTCTGGGTGATGCAGCGGCTGGCGCACGCGCTGGCCGGGCCCCGCACGCCGCCGCGCGGCCGGGTGCTGCGGGTCAATCCGACGCTGTGCGAGGAGGACGGCCGCTTCTGGTTCGTCGCACCGGGCTGGTCGGAGCGGGTGCTGTCGGTCGCCGCGGACGGTGCGGCCCGGGCCTGCGTCGACCTCCTGCGGGCCGGCGGCCCGCGCACCGCCGCCGAACTGCGCGACCACCTCGCGGCCCGCGCCGGCGGGTCGGCCGCCCGGCCCGACGCGGTGCCGGAGACGACGGCGGTGTCGGAAACCGCGACGGCCTATCTCGCCAAACTCGTCGAGGTCGGCCTGCTGGAGGCGGCGCTGCCGTTCGCCGACCAGTCCCCGGACCACCTCGGCGAGCTGCTGCGCCACCTCGAACGCTGGGAACTCCCCGACGGACAGCGGCAGTTGCAGGCCGTCCGGCGCGCCCTGGCGGCCTACCCCGGGTCGTCGGCGGCGGTCCGGACGGCGCTGCACCGGCGGGTGGACCGGGAGATCACCGGCCTGCTGGAGACCTACGGCACGCCCGGCGACCGGACCCAGGCGCCGCCCCGCAAGAACCTCTTCCACGAGAACGCCGTCTTCACCGAGGTCGTCCTGCACGGCGACCCCCAGCACTGGGCGGGCGCGCTCGCGGACCTCGCCGCCGTCGGGCGGCTGCTCGCGCTGTTCCGGCCCGACGCCGCACTGCGACTGGTCGCGGCCGAGGTCTTCGCCGACCACGCCGGGCCCGTCCCGTTCCCGCTGTTCCACCGCGCCCTCGTCACCCGGCTCCGGGACGCCCGACCCGGCAGCGCCGCGGCCGAACTGCGCGCCCTGCTCAACCCGGCCACGGCCGGCGGGCACCCGCCGGGTGCCAGCCCGGTGCCCGCCGTCCGGGAGCTCGCCGGGCTGCGGGCCGAGGCGATCGGCTTCCTGCGCGACCACCCCGCCGACGGGGACGGCGTCGTCCGCCTCCCGGCCCGCGCCGTCGACCGGCTGCTCGCCGACCTGGCCCCCCACCGGTCGGCCCCGGGACCGCTGTCCTGCTACGTGCAGGAGGCCGGCCGGGACGACGACGGCTCCCTCGACCTCGTCCTCAACGGCGTCGGCGCCGGCCACGGGCACGGCACCGCCAGGCTGCGCCGCGTCCTGCCGGAACTCGCCCAGGAGAAGGGGGACTTCGCCGGTCGGACGGCAGAGCCCGCCGACGGTCCGGCGGACCTTCCCGGCGGCGTGCTGTTCGCCGAGAGCGGCGGCGCCTTCGGCAGCAACCTCAACCTGCGGGCCGACGGCGTCCGCTTCGAGATCGACACCCCGGGCGTCGACAGCCACCGGCCTGCGGCCGAGCGCCTGCCCGCCGCCGAGCTCTTCGTCGACCACGACCCGGACCGGCGGCGGCTCGTGCTGCGCCACGGACCCGACGGGCCGGAGGTCCGGCCGCTGCACCTGGGCACCATGGCCGACCGGCTGCTGCCGCCGCTGATGCTGCTCCTGGTCAGGCTGTTCGGCGAGACCCCCGGGCCCTCGGCCGGGCTGTGGGAACTGCTGACGACCACGCCCGCCGCGCACTCCCGGGAGGTCCTGCACCGGCCGCGCACCGCCGTCGGCCGGGTCGTCGTGGCCCGGGCCTCGTGGTGCGTGCGGGCCGACGCCGTCCCGCGGCAGAGCCGCGGCGAGCACGAGGCCCACTACCTGCTGCGGCTGACCGACTGGGCCCGCCGGCACGGCGTGCCGGAGCGCACCTTCGTACGGGCCGTCCCCGACCGCCCCGCGCCGCGGCAGTCGACCGGCGGTCGGGAGCCGACCGGCGGGCGGGAGCCGCAGCGCCCCGGGGACCTCGGGGAGCTGCGCGACCGCAAGCCGATGTTCCTCGACCTCGCCAACCCCGACCTGGTCCTGCTGTTCCACCGGCTGCTCACCCGCCCCGACCGCGTCCTGCTGTTCCAGGAGGCGCTGCCCGACCCGGCGGCCGCGCCCGTCCTCGGCGGCCTCGGACGACGGGTCGTGGAGTACGTCGTCGAGGTCGACCCGAGTGCCGAGCCGAGTGCCGACTCCGGTGCCGACCCGGGTGCCGACCCCGGTGCCGATTCCGATGCCGCCCCGGGTGCCGACCCTCGGACGGCGGGGACCGGTCATGGCTGAGCCGGGGCGCGGGAGCGGCCGGGAGTGGCTGAGCCTGCACGCGTTCAGCACGGCCGACGCCACCGCGCTGCTGGTGCGGACCGTCCGGCCGCTGGTCGCCGACCTGCGGCGGGACGGGCTGATCGACGAGTACTTCTACCTGCGGTACTGGGAGGGCGGCCCGCACCTGCGGCTGCGCCTGCTGCCGCGCACGGCCGCCCGGGCGGAGGTGGTGCTGGACCGGGCCCGCACCGCGCTGGGCCGGCACCTCGACACCCACCCGTCCGCCGACCGGATGCCTGCCGCCGACTACGCGGCCTGGGCCGAGCGGCTGGCCGCCGCCGAGGGGCTCGCCGACCACGACCGCTCCGTGCGCGCGCACGACGCCGTCGAGGAGATCCGGTACCGGCCCGAGGAGTCGGTGTTCGGCGGGCCGGAGGCGGTCCGCGCGGTGGAGCGGCACTTCACCCTCTCCAGCGACCTCGCCCTCGGGCTGCTCGCCGACGGGGCGACCGGGCCGCAGCGCGCGGGCTTCGGCGCGGACGCGCTGATCCTGGCGCTCGCGGTCTGGGAGCCCGACCGGGACCGGCTGGCCGCCGCGCTGCGCCCCCGCCCGGGCGGCGCGACCGATCCCGCGATGGCGGACCGGGTGGCCCGCGCCCGGCGGCAGGCGGACGGCCCGGTCACCGGCGACGGACCGAAGGACCGCTGGCTGCGCTCGGTGCGGGAGCTGCGGGCCGACCTGCTCGACCTGGACGCCCGCGGCCGGCTGCGGATCACCGCCCCCCACCCCACCGCCGTCCCGCCGCCCGGCTCCGCCGCGCCCGGGCGGCGCGCGGTGCTGGCCGTGCTGCTGCGCTGCGTCCACCTGCTGCACAACCGGCTCGGCCTCGACCACGGCGTCGAGCAGCGCATCCGGCGCCTCGTCGAGTCCGGGCTGACCGCAGCCCCCTCCGGCGCCGGCCGCGCCAGCCCATCCACCGACCCCGCGAGGACCGGGTACCACCGTGACTGACACCCACTGGCGCAGCCTCCAGATCCGCTACTACCAGGACGACAAGGACGCGCTGCTGCTGGACGCCGTCCGCCCCCTGTTCGCCGAGCTCGCCGATGTGATCGAGCAGCCGTACTTCCAGCGCCACTGGCGGCGCGGCCCGCACGTACGGCTCAACTTCCGCACCACGGACAGTGCTTGGCACGAGACCGTGCAGCCGGCCGCCGAACACCGGCTGGCCGCCTTCCTGCGGCGCAGCCCGTCCACCGCCGTCCTCGACGAGGCCCGGGAGACCGCGGGCCACGCCCGCAGGGCGGCGCTGCTGGACGAGCGCGGCCCGCTGTCGCCGTGGTACCCCGACAACACCCTCCAGAGCGAGCCGTACGAGGACCGCCGGCACGTCCTGGGGAGCCCGAGGCTGGCCGAACTGCTGGACGCGGGCCACGCCGCGAGCAGCCGGCTCGCCCTCCCCGTCCTGGAGCACGTCCGCCGCACCGGCCACAGCCGGCTGCGGCCCGCGCTGTGGCTGATGTTCGCCTTCGCGCACACCAGCCTGCCGCCGGTGTCCCGGGGCTTCATGTCCTTCGCCTCGCACGCCGAGGGCTTCTTCGCCCAGTGCGCGGAACCGGACGACGTCCGGGCCGCCTTCGAGGCGCGGTTCCAGCAGCTGCGCGGCGAACTCGGCGACGACCTGGCCGCGGTGCTCGACACCCTGGACGGCACCGGACGGCTGCCCTTCGTCACCGAGTTCGCCGGGTACGTGCGGGAGCGGAAGGCCGCCGCCCTGCCGCTGCTGGAGGGCGGCCTGATCGACCTGGACCACGCCGCCCGCACCCCCCTGCTCGCCGAGCCGCGACTCGGCGAACTGCTCGGCCTGCTGCTCGGCAACGAGTCGTACCGGAGCGAGGTGATGTCCACGACCTGGTTCCGCGGCCACCGGCTGGCGATCAACCAGCTGTACACCCACCTCGACCGGCTGGGGCTCTCGATGACCCAGCGCTTCCTGCTCTGCTACCTGACGGCCCGCACCGTCGAGGAGGCCTTCGGGGTCAGCGCGCTGGACCGGGCCCGCGCCTACGCCGAGCTCCACCCCGCCGGAGCCGTCCCTGCCGGAACCGTCCCCGCCACCACCGACCCGCAGAGGAGCTGAGCCGGATGCGACCCAGACTCAACGACGACGTCCGCTGCGTGCCGGTCCCCGAGGGCGCCTACCTGCACGCCGGCCACCGCTCCTGGGTCCTGCCCGGGGCACAGGCGTACGAGTGGCTGCGACGGCTGACCCCGCACCTGACCGGCCGGCACACCCTGGACGAACTGACCGCCCCGCTCCCGGCGGACAAGCAGGGCGCGGTACGGGACCTCGTGCTGCGCCTGCACGGGCTCGGCTTCGTCAAGGACGCCCGGGAGGACCGGCCGCACGGCCTCACCGAGCACGAACTGCGCGAGTACGCAGCGGAGATCGCGTTCCTGCGCCACGCGCTGGACTCCGCCGAGCACCGCTTCCAGCGCTATCGGGACACCCGGGTGCGACTGATCGCCGACGGGCCGCTCCGGGCGGCGGCGCTGCGCGCGCTGCTGCGGACCGGGTGCCGCGACGTCGAAGTGGTCGCCGAACCGGCCGCGTTCACCGCACTGGACCGGTTCGCGTCGGCGCAGCGACGGGACCAAGACCAGCGGGTGCACCTGACGGACGGGTCGGACCTGCCGAAGCGGTCCGACCTGCCGGACCTGCCGGAGCTGCCGGAGCGGCCGCGGGTCGGGGCCGTGCTGGAGGTCCGGACGGCGCACGAGGGATTCGGGGCCGCCCGCCGGGCGCTCGTCGCGACCGCGGAGCACTGCGCCGCCGCTGGCCTGACCCCGGCCCAGCTGCTGCTCGGCGGCGCCGAGGCCTGGTTCGGTCCGGCCGACGCCGGGGCCGCCGCATCGGCCTGGCGCCGGCTGCTGCCGCCGCGCGACGGCGAGGGCGAGGCGCCGCTGGGCGGCGCCGTCCCGGGCCTGCTCGCGCACCGGCTGGTGCTCGGGCTGTTCCGCGCCCTGACCGGCCTGGACGACCTGCCGCCCGCCCCCGGGACCTCCGCCGCCCCCATCCTGGCCCGCACCGACCTGCACACCCTGGCCGGCTCCCGGCACCTGGTCCTGCCCCACCCGGCGGCCCCGACCAGCGGTGCGGCGACGCCGTCCGCCGACGCTGATGTCGATGCCGCTGCCGACCTGCTGGCCCGCGCGGCGCGCGTCGTCGACGCCCGGACCGGCCTGCTCGGCGCGGTGGACGAGGCCGACTTCACCCAGTCCCCGCTCTGGGTCTGCCGGGCCGTCCCGCACGGCTACCGGGGCGAGCCGCTGGACGTACCGGCCATCGGCTCGGGCCTCGCACGGGACGAGGCGCGGGTCACCGCCGTGCTGGCCGGTCTGGCGGCCTACGCGGCGGACGCGACCGCCGGCCGGGCCGCGGACGAGGGCCGGACCACCCTCCAGGGAGTGGACCTGGCCGACGGCCGGCCCGTCCCCGTCCCGGTGCCGACCGCGTTCCCGGACCGCACCGCGGGGCAGTGGCTGCGCGGCACGGCCGGCGGCCGCTCGCCCGAGGAGGCGCACTGGCTCGGCCTCGCCGACCAGGTCGAGGCACTGCTGGCCCTGGCGCCCGGCGCCGACCGGGCCGGGGCCACCGCACTCGATCCGGCGGACTTCGCCGCCGACCCCCGCACCGGCCACCTGCTGAGGTTGCTCGGCACGGTCGGCGAGCCCGCCCTGTACGACCTCACCGCGGTGACCGGCGTGCCGGCCTGCGCCACCCGGCTGGGCACCGGGACCGTCGCCGCCGCCGGACGCGACCTCGCCGAGGCGGTCGCCCGCTCCGCCGAACGCGCGCTGCTGGCCTGGCAGTCCAGGACGGAGGACCAGCCCGGGTACCGACCCGAGCCGGTTCCGCCGGTTGCCGTACCCGCAGTCGCGATGCCCGAGCCCGCCGCCCCGCACCGGGCCGCCGCCCCGGACCCCGACCTGGCGGCGCTGGCCGCGGCGCTGCGGACCACCACCGGTCTGCGGGCCGTCGCCGTCCCGCTGGACCTCGACCCGCAGGCGACCGCCGTCCTGCCCGACCTCACCCGGGTGGTGCTGCTCCCGTGACCGACCTCCGCACACCCGCCCGCGGCGCGATCACCGTCGCGCTGCTCGGCTCGCCCTGGCTCGCCGCCGCCCCCGACCGGCGGACCGTCACCGCCGACGACCCGGCGCAGCCCGGCCCGGACCTCCCGGACCTCCAGGATGTTTCGGACGTCCCGGACCTCGCGGACGTCCTGGTCGTCACCACCGTCGGCCCCGGCGACCTCGAACCGCTGCGCCGGGGCCGCGCCTGGGCGGCCGCGCACCGCCGCCCCTGGCTGCCGGTCCGGCTGCTCGCCGGGCAGGTGGTCCTCGGGCCCGCCGGCCTCCCCGGTCGCCCCGGCTGCCCGGGCTGCGCCGAGCTGCGCGAGCGCGACAACAGCGCGGAGCCGGCCCACCGTGAGCTGCTCCCGCCCGACCTGCCGGCGCTGCGGACCAACCCGCTGCTGCTCGACGCCGTCCGAGGCCTCGTCAGCGAGGAGACGGCCCGGCTCGCCGCCTTCGCCGATCCCACCGCCGACCCGCTCCCGCCCCGCACCGCCGACGCGGTGCTGCGGGTGGCGGCGGACACCGGCGAGACCTCCCGCAGCACCCTGCTGCCGCACCCGTACTGCCCGGACTGCGGCGCCCTGCCGGCCGACAGCGCGGCCGCGGCCGTCCTCGCGCTGCCGCCCGCGCCGAAGCTCCACCCGGACGTGCCCCGCACCGCGCAGCCGGACCCGGAGGTCCTCGCGGACCGCTACGTCGACCCGGTCACCGGTGTGATCGCCTCGGTGGACACCTGGTCCACCCCCGCCGCCCTGTGCGCCACCGCCCGGACGGCCCCCTCCCGGGCCGTGCACGCCAGCGCCAACGGCTACGGTCACGCCACCGACCTCGGCTCCACCCGGCTCGCCGCCGTCCTGGAGGCCCTGGAGCGCCTGGGCGGCGAGGCCCCGCGCGGCCGGCGCACCACCGTCACGGCCCGCTTCCGCGACATCGCGGACCACGCCGTGGACCCCCAGGGGCTCGGCCTGCACCACCCCGAGCAGCACGGCCTCCCCGGCTTCCCGTTCGCGCCGTACACCCCCGACCGGGAACTGCGCTGGGTGTGGGGGTACTCCTTCGCCCGGGGCCTGCCCGTCCTGGTGCCCGAGAGCTACGCCTACTACAACCGCGGCCACCTCGACGACTCCTTCGTGTTCGAGACCTCCAACGGCTGCGCCCTCGGCAACTGCCCGGCCGAGGCGGTGCTGCACGGGCTGCTGGAGGTCGCCGAGCGCGACGCCTTCCTGCTCACCTGGTACGCCCGGCTGCCCGTCCCCGAGGTCGACCTGGCCTCGGCCGCCGACCGCCGGATCCCGCTGCTCGCCGAGCTCGCCCGGCACCGGCTCGGCTACCGGCTGCGCGCGTTCGCCACCACCACCGAGCACCGGGTGCCCGCGTTCTGGGTGCTGGCCGAGGCCGACCCCGCCGCCGGATCCGCCACGCCGCGCGGGCTGGACCTGCTCTGCGGCGCGGGCACCGCGCTGACGGCCGAACGGGCCCTGCTGCGCAGCCTCTCCGAGCTCACCGGCTTCCTGTCCGGCGCCGACCGCCGGCACGACCCGGACCGGGCGGCCCGGATGCTGGCGGACCCGGCCGAGGTGCGGACGATGGACGACCACGCCACCCTGTACGGCCACCCGGCCGCCCGGGAGCGGTTGGGCTTCCTCGGCGCGGGCGCGCCGCCCGTGCCGCTGGCCGCCGTGGCCGCCGGCACCCCCTGGCCGGAGCACCGGGACCTGATCGGGGACCTCACCGAACTGGTCGGCCGGTTCACCGGCACCGGCCTGGACGTGGTGGTGGTCGACCAGACCTCGGCCGAACACCGGGCCGGCGGGCTGGCGTGCGTCAAGGTGCTGGTCCCCGGCACGCTGCCGATGACCTTCGGGCACCGGTTCCGGCGCACCCACGGGCTGCCGCGGCTGCTGACGGTGCCCCGGCTGCTGGGCCACCGCGACCGGGACCTCACCCCGGCGGAGCTCAACCCGGACCCGCACCCGTTCCCCTGAACCCCCGCGACCGATCCGCCCCGTGCGACCGATCCGCCCGCGCGACCGGCCGAGACCGGACCGCCACGACATTCCGCAGAGGTCACCCGTGTCACCCAGCGCTCCTCCCACCGACCCGGCACCGGGGGCGGCGGCCCGTGCCTACCTGCCGTACGGCCGCCACCCCGGACCGCTCCCGCAGTCCCCGGGCCCGCTCCCGCCCGCGCACCTCGTCCACGCCGACCGCCCCACCGTGCCGCTGCCGTGGGAACCGGCGGACGGCGCCCACGACTGGCCGGCCGTCCTGGGCACGCTGATGCGCGAACTGCTCGGCCGGACCAGGGCGAACTGGATGTACCCGGTGGACCCGGCGACGGGCACCGCGCTCGCCGCCCCGCCCGGCCAGGGCGACTGCCGCCCCGCGCCGAGCGGCGGCGCCCGCTACCCGATCGAGGCGTACCTCGCGCTCGGCGCGGCCCCCGGCCTGCCGGCGGCGGTGTACCACTACGACGGCGTCGGGCACCGGCTGGTCGCCGTCCGCCCGGGGGACCACCGCAGGGCCCTGGCCCCGGGCACCGGTGAGGTGCCCGACCTGGTCCTCGTCCTCACGACGGTGTTCTGGCGTAGCGCCGTGAAGTACCGGGAGTTCGGCTACCGGCTGCAACACCAGGAGACCGGGGTGCTGCTCGCCCAGGCCCAGACGGTCGCCGAGGCGCTGGGCGCCACCGTCGGGGTGCGGCTGCGCCAGGACGACCGGCCGGTCGACGCGCTGCTCGGCCTCGACCCCTACGGGCAGAGCGTGACGGCCGTCCTGACGCTCCACCACCCGGCCGCCCCGGCGGCCGGCCCGGGCCCCGGCGAGCCGCCGTCGCTGCCGTCGGTGCCGGCCGTACCGGTGACACCGCCGACCTCGATCCTGGGGCTGCTGCCCTACACCGCCGCCGTGCACGGGGCCTCGCTGACCGAACGGCCGGACGCGGTCCAGCCCGCCCGGCCGCTGCCCGTGCCCGTGCCCGCGCCCGGGTCGGCGATCCGGCTGCCCGACGCGACGCCCCTGGGCTCGGCGGGCCTCCGCGCGGGGGTCGCGCGGCGCGCCTCGGCGAGCAACGGGTTCCTGCCGGTGCCGATGGACCGGCGGGCGCTGGCGGCGCTGCTCGGCGCCGCGGCCGCCGGGTACCCCGGGGACCTCGCCGGGGTCGCGACGGCACCCGCCGCGGTCGCGCTGTGCTGCGTGGTCCGCGACGTCACCGGCCTCGCCGCGGGCTGCTACGCCTACCGCGACGGGGAGTTGGTCCCCCTGCCCGTCCCGCCCGGCGCACCGGGACGGATCGCCGCCGGGCTGGCCGCACCGCCGACCCGGCTGGACTACCTGGAGGCGCCCCTGACGGTCCTGCCGGTCGCCGCCCTGGAGGCGGGCATCGACGCGTACGGCGACCGCTGGTACCGCCTGGCCCACATCGAGGCCGGGCTGGCCCTGCAACGCGCCGCCCTCGCGGCGGCCGCCCTCGGCCTGTCCGCCCGGATCCGCTCCGACGCCTCCTGCGCCGCCACCGACGAGGCCCTCGGCCTCCCCGCCGCCGGGCTGACCAGCCTCAGCGCCCTCCACATCGGCACCCCCCGCCCCGGCCCGACGCTCGGCTTCCCGGTCTAGACGAGTAGCTCCGAAGTCGGCTCTACGCGAGAGCGAGCCGGCTCCGGAGCCGGGCAGCGTCACCTTCGCGGTGCCGTACGACCTGGCCGCCGAGCAGATCGTCCTCAGCGCGATGCCGCGCTCCAAGGACTTCATCGCCGACGTCGTGGAGACGATCCGCCCCGCGGACTACTACCGGCCCGCACACGTACGGATCCACGGTGCGGTCCTCGCCCTGTACGCCGGGGGGCCGGCCGACCCGACGTCTCCAACAGCCGGTCGTAGGCCTGCTCTGACATGGAGAGCTTCTCTGCTGAGGCTCCGCTCGTCCGTTGCGGGTTGCCGGACCGCACCGCGTCGAACGCGCAAGGCAGTACTGTCCTGTACCGCAAGGGAGTTGAGCCCCACCCCCGCCGGTCGGGCTATTTGCATCACGGTGCACGTCTGTCAGACTTTCGGCCCGGACACTGCCGGACGTCGTCCGGATCGCAGGTCCGAGGCGTTGACGGGCGAGGGGGCCGCAGTAATCCGATGCTCATGCTTCTCATCGTGCTGGTGGTACTTCTGGTCCTGGCCCGATCGATTCGGATGATTCCGCAGGCCCGCGCCGCGATTGTGGTGCGTTTCGGCCGTTACAAGCGCACCCTGAACGCCGGCCTGAACATCGTCGTCCCGTTCATCGACCGGGTCCACAGCCGGATCGACCTGCGCGAGCAGGTCGTGCCGCTCCCGCCGCAGCCGGTGACCACCCAGGACAACCTGGTCGTCAACATCGACACGGTGGTCTACTACCAGGTGACCGACCCGCGCGCGGCCACCTACGAGGTCGCCGGCTACCTTGAGGCGATCGTGCAGCTGACTGTCGCCACGCTGCGCAACATCATCGGCTCGATGGACCTGGAGTCCAGTCTGACCTCGCGCGAGGTCATCAGCGCCGGTCTGCTCGACGTCCTGGACGGGGCCGCCGGTAAGTGGGGTATCCGGGTCAACCGCGTCGAGCTCCAGGCGATCGAGCCGCCGGCATCCATCCGGAAGTCGATGGAGAAGGAGAGGTGCGCCGAGCGGGACAAGCGCGCGGCGATCCTCACCGCTGAGGGCCAGCGCCAGGCGCAGATCCTCAAGGCCGAGGGTGAGAAGCAGGCCGAGGTGCTCAAGGCCGAGGGCGAGGCCCAGGCCGCGGTGCTACGCGCCGACATAGGGGCGGCTGCGAGCATCGTCGTCGCGGTGGACGGGGGAGAACCGGCAGCGCCGCTGCTGGTCCCACAGGCGTCGCTCGGGCCCAGCCATCAACCGTTGAGGGGGGACGACCCGCGCAGTATCGGCCGCTATCAGCTGACTGCCCGGCTCGGCGAGGGCGGTATGGGGACGGTCTTCCTCGCGCGCTCCGCCGGGGAGCGCCTGGTCGCGGTCAAGGTCATCAGGCCAGAGCTTGCCGCGGACGCCGAGTTCCGCCGGCGGTTCGGCCGTGAGATCGAGGCCGTGCGCCGGGTCGGTGGATTCCACACCGCGCCGGTGGTCGCTGCCGACCCGCAAGGTGATCCGCCCTGGCTGATCACTGAGTACGTCCCTGGCCTGCCGCTGCACGAAGTCCTGAAGCATTACGGTGCGTTGCCGAGCCGGAGCCTGCACACCTTGGCCGTCGGTGTTGCCGAGGCGCTCGAGGGGATCCACGCCTGCAACATCGTCCATCGCGACCTCAAGCCGAGCAACATCATCATCTCCGGAACCGGGCCTCGCGTCATCGACTTCGGCATCGCTCGGGCACTCGACGACACCATGCTCACCCGTTCCGGCCAGCTGATCGGCACGCGGGGATTCCTGGCCCCGGAGCAGTACATCGGAGGGCCGGTCACGTTCGCCACGGACGTCTACGCCTTCGGCATGGTGCTGTGCCATGCCGGAGGGGCGGTGCCGGTGGATGAGGGTGAGGTCCTGGAGTCCGTCCTCAGTCTGCTGCCGGCCCAACTGGCCGATCTGGTCGCCCGCTGTCTCGACCATGACCCCCACCGCCGTCCGACACCCACTCAGATCGTCGAGGACCTCTCCCGAAACCGCCCGGCCGCCGGGGACTGGTTGCCGCTTCCGGTGCGGACGATGGTCGACCTGCTCAGCGCGTCCACCAGCTAGGGGCTTCTCACACGGCCTGCGGCCTGCACCCGAAAGGGGCTCATTCTGGGCTCGTCGGGGCTTGTGCTGTCCGAAGGCGGGGGGCGACGTCTCCTCCGTTCCATTCGTGCCAGGAGCGGGCGGTGCCGTCCGCGGCGCCCAGGAGGTCCGCGAGCATCAGCCAGAGCGATTCGCGGCGGAGCTGGGGGCCCAGCACCCCGGGTTCGTCGGGGTGGATGCGGACCTGGGCGACGGTGAGGTTGGCGATGCGGTCGGTGCTCTGGCCGTACTGCAGGACGAGGCAGCCGGCGACGCGGTCCGCGATCGGCAGGCTCTCGTCGGTCTCCAGCCTGAGACGTGGTCGGTGAGAAGCCGGGAGACCTGGCCGGGCCACGGTGCGATGCCAGTGGTCTAGAACTGCTGCTGGTTGAGCTCGAGCTCACCGGAGACCAGTACCTCCTGCTACTTGCCAGACACAAGACCTTCGAGCGGGCGGGGTGGACCCGCGGCTGCGGAACCTGTTGATCCCGGTCCTCGGGTCACCTCCGCACCGGCGGAATGGACCTGACGGGGGAGGTCGAGCTGTCGCGGACGTTCGGGTCACCTCCGCACGAGCGGAGCGGATGGGACGATCATCGTCCAGATGGTGCGCTTCGATGTCACGAAGGCAACCGACGTCGGCACCGAGATCACCCCAGCCGCCGAGGTCGAGCTCGTCCTTCATCCCGACGTGGAACACACCCTCGGGCGGGCGGAGCAGACCACTCGGTCACCGGTTTGGTCCCGACGATCATCGGGTCACCTCCGCACGAGCGGAACGAGCCGCCAGGGCGCGATGAGGACGCTGGCCCGGGATCCGGGATGGGTCGTCTCTGCAAGGGCGAACCGACAGCGTGGTCGGACTGCTGCTGGCCGGCTACACGGAGGCGACCTCCACACTGGCGGAGCGGACCTGAAGACGACGGTGGCAGTGGCCTCGATCCACGGGTCACCTCCGCGCGGGCGGAGCAGACGACGGGGTGAACCTCCTTCTCAGCGGGCGGAGCGGACCTGGGGTATCAGGCCTCGGGGCGACCCCCGCGAAGGCGGGGCCGATTCCCGCTCGAAGGCCGTCGCCCCAAGGAAGAAAGGGCCACCCCCGCGCAGGCGGGGCCGATCTCGACGAGGACGCGCCGAACAGCCTCCCGAAGGGGCCACCTCCGTGCGGGCGGAGTGGACCTCTGCTGGTACCCCGCCCTAGATGAATGAGTCCGATGTCCTCAGTGGTCATAGGCGATGAGTGAGCGCTTGATCGCGGCGCCGGTGTTCCAGTTGTGCCAGATCGCGGCGGC
>NZ_JBHWIV010000054.1:0-57712 GCF_042731675.1 Kitasatospora sp. NPDC059827
TGCGTCGAAGTCCTGCGGGGCGGTCGACTCGGGCCGGTAGCCGACGAGTTCGTCGACGCCGAAGTCGGTGACGGGCACGGGGCTTCCTCCGGGTGCTGCGAGGGCGGGGTGGCGTACCAGGGCGGGGGTGGTGACCTCTGGGGCCGCCTCGGTTGCGGACGCCGACACGGAACTCGCTTGGGATCCCCATCGGGTGGGCTGGGCTCGGCGGTCACAAGTCGAAGCGCCTCGACGCTGACACGATCCGTACGGACCTGTCAACTACCCTGGAAAACAAAGGATTCTGCTTTTGTCCAGCCTCTTGCCCAACTGGTGACGCGTCGTTAGTCTCGCCGAAACATTCAAGCGCTTCGACGCTTCGACGGGGAGGGGCCGCACCACTGTGCGATCCGGGTGGAATCGCAGGATCAGCGATCCCCGCGGCATCGCCGCAGGGACTGCGCGGCCGACGTCGGCGCGCTCTGCCGTCACCGCCGTCACCGCGCTCTCCCACACGGTCGGCCACCGGATGGCGGTGACGGTCCTCATCCTGGTACCACTGGTGACCGTGTACCCGTTCATACAGAAGCACCCCCGCACCGGCGTCCGCACCGGCGCGATCAGGGGCTGAGCAGTCCGCACCGGGCCCCACGGGCCCCACGCACCGGAGCAGTCCCTCCCCGGGCCTCCTCCACCGTACGAACGGGAACACACCTCACCCGAACCGACACGAAGGAACCACAACGATGGTGACACTCGCCGATGTGGCCAGGCACGCCGGCGTCTCGTCCAGCACGGTCAGCTACGCCCTCAGCGGCAAGCGCCGGATCTCCGACGAGACCAGGCTCCGCATCGAGCAGGCCGTCACCGACCTCGGCTACCACCCCAACGCGGGTGCCCGCGCCCTCGCCGGCAAACGCTCCCACATCATCGCCCTGGTCGTGCCGCTCAACCCCGAAGTGCACGTGCCCACGATGATGGAGATCGCCATCGCCGCCACGGTCACCGCCCGCGAACACGGCTACGACGTCCTGCTGCTCACCAACGACGAAGGCACCCAAGGCGTCCGCCGGGTCGCCGCCACCGGACTCGCCGACGGCGTCATCCTCATGGACGTCCGCCTCGACGACGACCGCATCCCCGTCCTACGGGCCCAGGGCATCCCCGCCGCGCTCATCGGCCTGCCCGACGACCCCACCGGACTCTCCTGCGTCGACCACGACTTCGCCACCGCCGGCGCCCTGTGCGCCGACCACCTCGCCGACCTCGGCCACCACGACATCGCCTTCATCGGCTACAGCAACACCGTCTACCGACGCCACGCCGGCTACGCCCAACGCACCCTCGACGGCTTCCGCACCCACGCCGAACGACGCGGCCTGCGTTTCCTCCACCGACCCTGCGAGGGCACCTACGAGAGCACCGCCGGCACCCTCGCCCGCATCCTCGCCGACCGCCCCGACACCACCGCCTTCGTGGTCCAGAACGAAACCGCGATCGGCCCCCTCCTCAGCCTCCTGCGCGCCAACGGACGGACCGTACCGGAAGACGCCTCCGTCATCGCCATCTGCCCCGACCCGATGGCCGAACAACACTCCCCCCGCCTCACCTCCGTCACCAGCCCCCGAAAAGACCTCGGACAGATCGCCGTCGACCAGGTCATGGCACGAATCACCGCCACCGCCACCGGCAACGAACCCGAGGACCAACTCCACCTCATGGCACCAGAACTGATCATCCGCGAAAGCACCGCACCGGCCCCGCAACGCAGTTGACAGCCGCACTCTCCCCCGGCGCCCGGGAGGGTACGGGGCCTCGTCACGCACTGAACACCGAGGGGGCGGTGGGCCCACCGGGCTCACCGCCCCCTCACCTGCCGTCCGCTGCTCGGTGGCTCGGCTACTCGGCTACTCGGCTACTCGGCCGAGAAGCAGTACACCGTCATCGAACGGAACTCCTCCCCCGGGCGCAGGACGGTGGAGGGGTACTCGGGGCGGTTGGGCGAGTCCGGGAAGTGCTGGGTCTCCAGCGCCACGCCCGCGTACGCGTGGTACGGGCGGCCGGACGGGCCGCTCAGCGTGCCGTCGAAGTGGTTGCCGGTGTAGACCTGCAGCCCCGGTTCCGTCGTCAGGCACTCGACCCGCCGACCACTGGCCGGATGGCTCAGGGCGGCGACCCGCCGGAACCCGTTCCCGTCCAGCACCCAGTTGTGGTCGAAGCCGGCTCCGGCCCGGCGGATCTGGTGGTCCCCGTCGACGACGCGGTCCCCGATCCGGCCGGCCTCGCGCAGGTCGAAGGGCGTGCCCAGGACGCCCGCGACGGGCCCGATCGGGATCAGCTCGGCATCCACCGGGAGGTAGCCGCGGGCTTCGACGCGCAGCAGGTGGTCGAGCACCGTGCCGCTGCCCTCACCGGCCAGGTTGAAGTAGGTGTGGTTGGTGAGGTTGACCACCGTCGGCGCGTCCGTGGTCGCCCGGTAGCCGATCCACAGCCGGCCGGCCGGGTCGAGCAGGTACGTCACCTCGGCGGTGAGCGCCCCCGGGAACCCCTGGTCGCCGTCGGGGCTGCGCAGACGCAGCCGCACTCCGGCCCGTCGGCCCTCCCGGACGGGCACGCCGTCCCAGAGCCGGGTGGCGAATCCGTCCCGTCCGCCGTGCAGGGTGTGGCCGGTCGACTGGGTGGTGAGCCGGTGCACCGTACCGTCCAGCGGCAGCGCTCCGTCGGCGATCCGGTTGGCGTAGCGGCCGACCGTCGCACCGAAGTACGCGCCCTCCCCGAGCAGGTCACCCACCCGCTCGCAGCCGAGGACGACGTTCGCCCGCCGTCCGTCCCGGTCCGGCACGTGCAGGGCCTGGAGCCGGGCGCCCAGGTTGAGCACCTCCGCCCGCACGCCCGACGGCGAGCCGATGGTCCAGCGGGTGACGGACCGCCCGTCCGGCAGGGTCGCGGCGCCTCCCTGGGAGACCGTCAGGTCACCCGGGGACACGAGTGCGTCGTTCGGCACGGGATTGCTCCGTTTCTTCCCGGGACTGCGGGAAAGCGGCGACGCCCGCCCGTGCAGGCGGGCGGGCGTCGGACGTCCGGTGGTGCGGGTGTGGTGCGGATGGCGCTCGTCGTGGGGCTCAGAACCCCTGGGCCAGACGGTGGTAGGCCTGGTTCCAGCGCAGTTCCTTGGTGAACCGGCGGATGGTGGTGTCGTCGTCGATCACCAGCAGCTCCACGGCGAGCATCTCGGCGAGGTCCTCCAGTTCCTCGGCGCCGACCGCGCTGGAGAGCACGGTGTGGTGCGGTGCACCGGCAGTCAGCCAGGCTTCGGTGGAGGTGCGCAGGTCCGGGCGCGGCTTCCAGACCGCGCGGGCGACCGGCAGGTGGGGCAGCGGCTCCGGCGGTGCGACCACGTCCACCTCGTTGGCGACCAGCCGGAAGCGGTCGCCGAGGTCGGCGAGGCCGACCACGACCGCCGGACCGGGCTCGGCGTCGAAGACCAGGCGGACCGGGTCCTCACGCCCTCCGATGGACAGCGGGTGGATCTCGCAGGACGGGGTGCCGGCGGCGATGCTCGGGCAGACCTCCAGCATGTGCGCGCCGAGGATCAGCTCACGGCCGGACTCCAGGTGGTAGGTGTAGTCCTCCATGAAGGAGGTGCCGCCGGCGAGGCCCGCGGAGGTCACCTTGAGGGTGCGCAGCAGGGTGGAGGTCTTCCAGTCGCCCTCGCCGCCGAAGCCGTAGCCGTCGGCCATCAGCCGCTGCACCGCGAGGCCGGGGAGCTGGCGGAGCCCGCCGAGGTCCTCGAAATTGGTGGTGAAGGCCTTGAAGCCGCCCTGCTCCAGGAAGCCGCGAAGACCGAGCTCGATCCGGGCCGCGTAGCGCAGCGACTCGTGCTGCTCCCCACCGGCCCGAAGCGCCTGGACGAGACGGTAGCTGTCCTCGTACTCCTTGACCAGCGCGGTGACGTCGTTCTCGTCCGCGGCGTCCACGGCGACGACGAGGTCGTTGACGCCGTAGGTGTTGACGGAGACGCCGAAGCGGAGCTGGGCCTCGACCTTGTCGCCCTCGGTGACGGCGACATCGCGCATGTTGTCGCCGAAGCGGGCGAGCTTGAGGCTGCGCAGCTCGGCGCGGCCGGCGGCGGCGCGGGCCCAGGCGCCGACCCGGGCGGAGACGGCGGGGTCGGTGACGTGCCCGGCGACGGTCTTGCGCGGCACGCCGAGGCGGGACTGGATGAAGCCGAACTCGCGGTCGCCGTGGGCGGCCTGGTTCAGGTTCATGAAGTCCATGTCGATGGACTGCCAGGGCAGGTCGACGTTGGCCTGGGTGTGCAGGTGGAGCAGCGGCTTCTGCAGGGCGTCGAGCCCCGCGATCCACATCTTCGCCGGGGAGAAGGTGTGCATCCAGGCGATCAGGCCGATGCAGTCGTCCGCGGAGTTGGCCTCCAGGCAGATCCGGCGGATGGCGCCCGCGTCCGTCAGGACGGGCTTCCAGACCACCTCGACCGGCACTGCCGACGCACGGTTCAGGGCTTCGGCGATCTGCTGGGACTGCTCCGCGACCTGGCGCAGCGTGTCCTCGCCGTAGAGCCCTTGGCTGCCGGTCAGGAACCAGACCTGGCGGCCTTCGAGTGGCTTGGTCATGGGTGGGCTCCTTACCGGGCCTGAGGCTGGCCGTAGACGTTCTGGTAGCGGAAGTTGAGGCTGTCGATGTCCGCCTGGGCGATCGGCAGCGGCTCGCCGAGCTGGCGGGAGAGGTGGACGGTGCGGGCCACGTCCTCGCACATCACGGCGGCCTTGACGGCGGCCTTGGCGTCCTTGCCGATGGTGAAGACGCCGTGGTTCTGCATCAGGACGGCGGGCGAGCGGTGGCCCCGGAGGGTGTCCACGATGCCGCGGCCGATCGAGTCGTCGCCGATCAGGGCGAACGGGCCGATCGGGATCTCCGCGCCGAACTCGTCGGCCATCGCGGTGAGGACGCACGGGACGGCCTCGCCGCGGGCCGCCCAGGCACAGGCGAAGGTGGAGTGGGTGTGGACCACTCCACCGACCTCGGGCAGGTGGCGGTAGACGTAGGCGTGCGCGGCGGTGTCGGAGGACGGGGCGTGCTCGCCCTCGACCACGTTGCCGTCCAGGTCGCAGAGGATCATGTTCTCCGGCGACAGGTCGTCGTAGGAGACGCCGCTGGGCTTGATGACCAGCAGGTCCTCGCCGGGGACGCGGGCGGACACGTTTCCGGCGGTCCAGACCACCAGGTTGTAGCGGACCAGTTCGCCGTGGAGGTCGTTGACCTGGCGGCGGATGAGGTCGATGGTCGCGTTCACAGGGCCTCGCTCGGGGTGGTGAGGGCGGCGTTGCGGATGTCGCGCAGGCGGTGCAGCAGCTTGTCGGCGCCCCGGCCGAAGTGGTCGTGCAGGGCCCGGTATTCGGCGAAGAGGCGGTCGTAGGCGTCGGCGTCTGCCGGATCGGGCCGGTAGGCGTCCTTCTGCACCCGGCCCATCGCGGCGGACGCGGTCCGGACGTCCGGGTAGGCCCCGGCGGCGACGGCGGCGTGGATCGCCGAGCCGAGCGCCGGGCCCTGCTCCGAGTCGGCGACCGAGACCGGGCGGCGCAGTACGTCGGCGTAGATCTGCATCAGCAGGGCGTTCTTCTTGAGGCCACCGGTGACGATGAACTCGGTGACCGGGACCCCGCCCTGTTCCAGGGCCTCGACGATGACGCGGGTGCCGAAGGCGGTGGCCTCCAGCAGCGCCCGGTAGACCTCCTCGGGGCGGGTGGCCAGGGTGAGCCCGACGATCACTCCGGAGAGGTGGTGGTCGACCAGGGTGGAGCGGTTGCCGTTCATCCAGTCGAGCGCCACCAGGCCGTGTCCGCCGACGGGTTGGGCGGCGGCCTTGCGGGTGAGCAGCTGGTGCAGGTCCTCGCCGTTCCACTCGGCCTCGGCCAGGTAGTCGGCGGGCACGCCCTGGCGCAGCCACCAGGCGAAGATGTCGCCGACGGCACTCTGGCCGGCCTCGTAGCCGTAGGAGCCGGTGACGATGCCGTCCTGGACCACGCCGCAGATGCCGGGGACGTCGGCGAGGGTCGCGCCGTTGACCACGTGGCAGGTGGAGGTGCCCATGATGGCGAGGAGTTGGCCGTCGTCGACGGCCCGGGCGGCCGGGGCTGCCACGTGGGCGTCGACGTTGCCGGCGGCGACGGCGGTGCCGACCGGGAGTCCGGTCCACTCCGCCGCCCGGGCGGTGAGCGAGCCCACCCGGGTGCCCAGTGGGGACAGCGGGTGGTCCAGGCGGGTGCGGGCGAAGTCGGCGAAGTCCGGGTGGAGCGCGGCGAGGTAGTCCTCGGTCGGGTAACTCCCGTCCTGGTGGATGCCCTTGTAACCGGCGGTGCAGGTGTTACGGCTCTCGGTGCCGGTCAGCTGCCAGACGATCCAGTCGGCGGCCTCGATCCAGCGCTCGCAGGCGCCGTAGACGGCGGGGTCCTCCTCCAGCACCTGCAGCGCCTTGGCGTACTGCCACTCGGCGGAGATCCGGCCGCCATAACGTGAGATCCACTTCTCGCCGCGGGCGTGGGCCAGTTCGTTGATGCGGTCGGCCTGGGGCTGCGCGGCGTGGTGCTTCCAGAGCTTGGGCCAGGCGTGCGGGCGGGCGGCCCACTGCGGCGTCTCGGCCAGCGGGGTGCCGTCGGCGAGCGCTGGAAGGACGGTGCAGGCGGTGAAGTCGGTCGCGATGCCGATGACCCGGGCGGGGTCGACGCCGGCGTCGGCGAGCGCGGCCGGGACGGCGATGCGCAGCACCTCGCGCCAGTCCGCCGGGTGCTGCAGCGCCCAGTCGGGCGGGAGCGGGCGGCCGGTGCCGGGCAGTTCGTGCTCGATGACGGCGTGCGGGTAGTCGTGGACGGCGGTGCCCATCTCCTCGCCGTCCCGGACCCGGACCACCACCGCGCGGCCGGACAGGGTGCCGAAGTCGACGCCGACGACGTACTGGTCGGAGTCGTGGGCGGCAGGGGTCACTGTCACGTGGTCATCCTTCGTACGGGAAGCCTGGGTTGTGGGCTGTCGCCGGTGCGGTCCTCGACCGGGGCAGGGCGGGCCGCACCGACGACAGTCTCCGTTCCGCCGCCCCACCCTCGGGAGGCAGCGGAACGCGAAGCCGTCGGCCGGGCTCACGGAAGCGGGATGCAGTGGCCCGGCCGACGGAGTGGAAGAAGCGCTGTTGTTAACGCTCACAGAGATTGTTAGCGCTAACAAACTGCATGTCAAGGGAGGTGGACAGGACGGAGCCGAAGAGCCGGACAGGCACTGGCCGGCCGGTACCCGCCTGGTGCGCGGCCACCGGCGCACCGGCGCACCGGGCTCAACGACGGGCGGACGGCCCCACGCTGCGCCGCAGCACCAGTTCCGGGGAGACCTGCACCTGGGCCGGAGGGGATGCGGCACCCTCCAGCTCTCCGACGAGCAGCTCCAAGGCCCGTCTGCCGAGCTCGCCGAAGTCCTGCCGCACCGTGGTCAGCGGCGGGGTGAAGTAGGCGGCCTCCGGAATGTCGTCGAAGCCGATCACGCTGATCTCCTGCGGGACGTGCCGACCTGCCTCGTGGAAGGCCCGCAGCAGGCCGAGAGCCATGTGGTCGTTGGCACAGAAGACGGCAGTGACGTCGCGCAGCCGGGCGATCCGAAGCCCCGCCTGGTAGCCCGAGCGGGCGCTCCAGTCGCCCCGCTCCACCTCCGGCACGGGGGCCCCGGCCGCCTGCAGCGCGAGGCGCCAGCCCTCCTCCCGGTCCTGGCTCTCCAGCCAGTTGGCCGGCCCCGCCAGGTGGTGCACGGTGCGGTGGCCCAGGTCCAGCAGGTACCTGGTCGCCTCTCCCGCACCGTAGCGATTGCCCACCGAGACCATGGGCACCCGGGTCTGGTCGCCCGAACCGACCGCGACCAGCGGCACCGAGCTGGAGAGCCGGGACACCGCGCTGACCGCGGAGGTCTGCGGCGCGATCACCACGACGCCCTCCACCCCTTGGTCACGCAGCCGGTCGACGGCTTCCTGGACCGAACGGCCGTCCAGGGAGCGCAGACTGGTCACGCTCACGAAGTACCCGGCGCTGCGCGCGGCCCGCTCGATACCGTCCAGCATCGAGGCAGGGCCGTAGAGGGTCGAGTCGAAGCTGACCACCCCGAGGGTCTGCGACCGACGGGTCACCAGGGCCCGGGCGGCGGAGTTGGGCCGGTAGTCCAGCTCCCGTATCGCGGCCAGCACCCGGTCCCGGGTGTCGGGCCGCACGTGCGGAGCCCCGTTGAGCACCCGGGACACCGTCTGGTGGGAGACACCCGCCAGTTTCGCCACGTCCGCCATCACGGGCTGGCGCTGTTCCGCCCCGGTGCTGTCGGTTCCCACTCGTCGTCCCCTCCTAGGCTGTGGACCACAGTACGCGACCAGGTCCAGGCCAATCCGTCACCCTCGGTTCAACCGTGGTTTCTCTTCATACCAGTCCCTCAGGGCGCTGACATGTGCCAATACCGCCAAGTTAACGCTCACGCCTCATCCGCGGGGGTACTTGCCCGCTTCGTCCGCCCGCTCCCGGTCGGCGACCGCGTCCGGCGAGCGGTCCGGTACGCAGCGCATTCCGGATCACCGACGCGGTTCGAGGAGGACCGGGTTGGTGAGGGCCGCCACGGCGCCTTCGGCGTCACGGACCTCGGCACGGGCGAAGAGCGCCTGCGTCGCTTCCGCCGCCCCGACCCGCCACTCGACGGTGTCCGCGTCGGTGCGGGGCAGTGCGGCCTCGCGCACCCGGCCCTTCGCGGTGTGCAGGCTCACCGTGCCGGCGGGCACGCCCTGCGGCTCGGCCCGTACGACGACGCCCGACTCGTCGCCGACCGTCAGCGCTTCACCGATCCCGGCCCCCCGGCCACCGCCGATGAGCGTGAAGGACAGCTCGACGGCGCTCCCCGCGGCGATCCGGCTGCGGCCCGCCCGGAGTCCGGCGAGGATCGCCGCCCGCTCCGGCCCGTCCGCCAGGACGACGGTGCGCGGGATCCCGATCCGGCCCGCGAGGTGGGTGTCGCTGCTCCCGGTCGCGGGCCGCCACCGCCGGCCCCTCCGGAGGTCGGCGGTCAGGCTCCGCGCCCACTGTGCCGGCGCCGCCTCGTTGTCCGCCTGCCAGGGCAGCTCCGAACGCCACGGCCCGTTCCACACCTCGACCAGGTCGAACCCGCGGTACGGGCACCGGAAGGTGCCCGATCCGTACGGCGCGAACGGATGCGCGGCCACGCACAGCCCGCCGCCCCCGCGGACCTCCGCCGGCCGCCGGTCGGTCGCGCCGTCCGCGGCGCCGTAGCGCCGGTCGACCACCTGCCCCGGCCGGAGCCCGAGGGCGAGCCAGTGCCCGTCCCGAGTGGGCACCTCCTGACCCGGTACCACCAGCAGGTCGCGGTCCACTCCCCGCTTCCAACCAGCCTGCAGACAGCAGGAGTTGCGCTCGGTGACGACGCTGGAGTCGAGCACCGCCCCGCGTGCGGCGGCCAGCAGCTGTTCCGGCGTCATCTCCCCTCCGTTCGAGGCGGCGGAGTGCGCGTGGCAGTCGCCCTGGTACCAGCCCGTTCCCTCGTTCATGGCCTTCCCGGCAGCCTAAGGCCGTGTCGTTCGGATCACGCCTGGCGAACGTGATCCGAAGGACACGCCCTGGGCCCCGGCTCCGCGTGCTCGCGGAACCGGGGCCGGAGTCGGGGCCGACCCGGGTGAGCGCTACCCGAGGGCCCACTTCTGGTTGTCGCCGCCCCAGCAGCTCCACAGCTGGACGGGTGTGGCGTCGGCGGTGAGCGCCCCCGCGACGTCCAGGCAGCGGCCGGACTGGACGCCGGTGACGCTGCCGTCGGAGTCGACCTGCCACTGCTGGTTGGCCCCGCCGTTGCACGGCCAGGCCACCACCTTGGTGCCGTCGGCCGTCCCGCCGCCGTACGCGTCCAGGCACAGCGTGCTGCCGGAGATGTCCACGGTGAGCTGTCCACCGGCGGTGCGGGTCCAGGTCTGGTTCGCCGCGCCGGAGCAGCTGTAGATCTGCGCCTGCACCCCCGGCGTGGTGGAGGCGCCCGGGACGTCCAGGCACTTGCCCGAACCGGTGCCCCGCAGCACTCCCGTGCCGACCGCCGGGGAGTTGGCGTACCCGGCGGCAACGACGTTGGCCTGGACGGCGTTCTCGGTGGCCTCCGAGGGGTAGCCGGAGGTCATCACGCCTTCGTAGAAGGTGCCGCGGGCGCCCTTGCTGTTGTCACCGCCGATGCCGAGGATGATCGCTCCCTCCTTGTGCATCGGGTTGTAGCCCGAGGCGTTCGGGCGCGGCCCGGAATAGAAGGTCGACAGCCCGCCGGACTGGGCGTCGCCCGCGCGGATCGCCCACTGGTTCGGCGCGCCCTTGACCATGGCCGTCAGGTAACGGTGGTTCACCGTCGGGTCGTTGGCGTTGTAGCGGGTGTCGGCCCCGGAGAACAGGCCGTTCTCCAGGTCGGCCATCACCCAGGGGCCCGGCCCGGAGCCGTAGCCCCAGACCTTGATGTTGCCGAAGTAGATCGCCTCCATGTGGCCGTTGCCGGTGTCGTTGCTGCTGGTCTCGGCGTTGCCGTAGTCGAAGCAGCAGCCGCCGTTTGTGCCTCCGATCGAGCCGCGTGCTTCCCAGCCCGTCGGCCCGACCCTCGACGCCTACGGGCCCGACTCCGGCCGGCGGCGCCCCCTGACCGACAGATGCCCGCTCCCCGATCGCCGACGGGGGACGACGCCGCGCATTCCCATCCATAATGACCACTCGATGCGCACCTCACGTTCACTCACCACCTCCCTGGGCACCTCCCGGCCGAGGGGGCGCGCACCTGCGGAGCGGTCGTTGGCGGATCGCGATCCAACAGTGATCTAACCCCCCTTGACGCCATCGTTGTTAGCGTTAACACTTCATGTCACGCCAGGCCAGAGCTACCACCACCCCGACGCACCACAGCGTGCAGGACCGCTCCGGTCGGCGCCGCTCGACCGCTCCCAGTCGCCCAGTCAGGGGTGCGCTGCTCCGGTCGCGGACCATCACCATGGAGGAAACACGTGCGGAAGCTTTCAGCGGGTCTCGTCGCGGCCGGCCTGACGCTCTCGTTGGCGGCCTGCGGCCAGAGCTCCAACGGAGTCGGCGACGGGGCGGCCAAGGGCGACGCCAAGGGCGGACTCGTCGGCATCGCGATGCCGACCAAGTCGTCGGAGCGCTGGATCAACGACGGCAACAACATGGTCAAGGACTTCCAGGCCAAGGGCTACAAGACCGACCTGCAGTACGGCGACAACGTGGTGGAGAACCAGGTCTCCCAGGTGGAGAACATGATCACCAAGGGCGCCAAGCTGCTGGTGATCGCCGCCATCGACGGCTCCTCCCTCACCAACGTGCTGCAGAAGGCCGCCGACGCGCACATCCCGGTGATCTCGTACGACCGGCTGATCCGCGGCACCCAGAACGTCGACTACTACGCGACCTTCGACAACCAGAAGGTCGGTGTCCTCCAGGGCAGCTACATCGTCGACAAGCTCGGCCTCAAGGACGGCAAGGGCCCGTTCAACATCGAGCTCTTCGCCGGCTCGCCGGACGACAACAACGCGACCTTCTTCTTCAACGGCGCGATGAGCGTCCTCAAGCCGTACATCGACCAGAAGAAGCTGGTCGTGCAGAGCGGCCAGACCGACTTCAACCAGGTCGCCACCCTGCGCTGGGACGGCGGTGTCGCCCAGTCCCGGATGGACAACCTGCTGAGCAAGGCCTACACCAGCGCCCACGTCGACGCCGTGCTCTCGCCCTACGACGGCATCTCGATCGGCATCCTGTCCTCGCTCAAGGGCGTCGGCTACGGCACCGCCAAGTCCCTGCCCGTCGTCACGGGCCAGGACGGCGAGCTGGCCTCGGTGAAGTCGATCATCGCGGGCGAGCAGACCCAGACCGTCTACAAGGACACCCGGCAGCTCTCCAAGGCCGCCGTCCAGATGGGCGACGCGCTGCTGACCGGCGGCAAGCCCGAGGTCAACGACACCACCCAGTACAACAACGGCGTGAAGGTCGTTCCGGCCCAGCTGCTCCAGCCGGTCAGCGTCGACAAGGACAACTACCAGAAGGTCCTGGTCGACAGCGGCCAGTACACCGCGGACCAGCTCAAGTAGCCCGTGGGGCCCGCTCGACGGGCCCCGTGCCGAACCGGCGGTGCGGCGGGCACCCGGGCGCGACCCCGGTGCCCGACCGATCCCCCACCGCACCGCCCCGAACGATACGGACGCAGAACCATGGCTGGACCCGTTCTCGAAATGCGGTCGATCAGCAAGACGTTCCCCGGCGTCAAGGCACTCTCCGAGGTCAACCTGAGCGTGGCCGCCGGAGAGGTGCACGCCATCTGCGGCGAGAACGGCGCCGGCAAGTCCACCCTGATGAAGGTGCTCAGCGGGGTGTACCCGCACGGAAGCTACGAGGGCGAGATCCTCTTCGAGGGCGAGCCCTGCCGCTTCAAGGACATCCGGGCCAGCGAGCAGCGCGGCATCGTCATCATCCACCAGGAACTCGCCCTGGTGCCCTACCTGTCCATCGCCGAGAACGTCTTCCTCGGCAACGAGCACGCCACCCGGGGCATCATCAGCTGGCACCGGACGCTCACCCACGCCGCCGAACTGCTCCGGCAGGTCGGCCTGGAGGAGAGCCCGCACACCAGGATCGCCGACCTCGGCGTGGGCAAGCAGCAACTGGTCGAGATCGCCAAGGCGCTGGCCAAGAAGGTCAAGCTGCTCATCCTGGACGAGCCGACCGCCGCGCTGAACGACGAGGACAGCCGCAAGCTCCTCGACCTGATCCTGGAGCTCAAGGCGCAGGGCATCTCCTGCATCATCATCTCGCACAAGCTGAACGAGATCGCCCGGGTCGCCGACGCCGTCACCATCCTGCGCGACGGGCGGACCATCGAGACCATCGCGATCGGTCCGGAGGGCATCTCCGAGGACCGGATCATCCGCGGCATGGTCGGCCGGGACCTGGAGCACCGCTACCCCGAGCGCACCCCGGAAATCGGCGAGGTCGCCTTCGAGATCGCGGACTGGACCGTCCAGCACCCGATCGACCAGCAGCGCACCGTGGTGGACGGCGCCTCCCTGAACGTGCGGCGCGGCGAGATCGTCGGCGTCGCCGGCCTGATGGGCGCCGGCCGCACCGAGCTCGCGATGAGCGTCTTCGGCCGCTCGTACGGGCGTTGGAGCGGCGGGCGGGTACTGCTGCACGGCGAGGAGATCCGCACCCGGACGGTGCCGGAGGCGATCGGGCACGGCATCGCGTACGTCACCGAGGACCGCAAGCACTTCGGCCTCAACCTGATCGACGACATCAGCCGGAACATCTCGCTGAGCGCGCTCGGCAAGGTCGCCCGGTACGGCCGGGTCGACCGGCACGCGGAGAGCCAGGTCGCCGAGTCGTTCCGGCGCACCATGAACATCAAGGCTCCGACGGTGTTCACCCGGACCGGCACGCTCAGCGGCGGCAACCAGCAGAAGGTCGTCCTCAGCAAGTGGATCTTCGCCGAGCCGGAGGTGCTGATCCTCGACGAGCCCACCCGGGGCATCGACGTCGGCGCCAAGGCGGAGATCTACACCGTCATCGCCGAACTGGCCGCCCAGGGCAAGGCCGTACTCGTCATCTCGTCCGAACTCCCCGAACTCCTGGGCCTGTGCGACCGGATCTACACCATGGCCGAAGGCCGGATCACCGGCGAGGTCGCCCGCGCCGACGCCACCCAGGAATCCCTCATGCGGCTCATGACCATGAGCGCCGCATCCAGCAACGAGCAGGTGTGAGGCATGGCCCAGACCGAGATCATCCCGGACTCCGCCCAGAACGGCCCCGAGCCCGGCGCGAGCCCGTCCGTCGGCGCCGCGCTGGCCCGTGCGCTGCGCGGCAACGTGCGCCAGTACGGCATGCTGGTCGCCCTCGCGCTGATCGTGCTGCTGTTCCAGATCTGGACCGACGGCATCCTGCTCCAACCGCTCAACATCACCAACCTGATCCAGCAGAACAGCTACATCCTCATCCTGGCGATCGGCATGATGATCGTCATCATCGCCGGGCACATCGACCTCTCGGTCGGCTCGCTGGCCGCCTTCGTCGGGTCCGCCGCCGCGGTGATGATGGTCGAGCACCATGTGTCGTGGCCCGTCGCGGCCCTGGCCGCGCTGGTGATCGGCGCCCTGGCCGGCGCCTGGCAGGGCTTCTGGATCGCCTACCTCGGGATCCCGTCCTTCATCGTCACCCTGGCGGGCATGCTGCTGTTCCGCGGGGCCACCCAGATCCTGCTGCAGGGCCAGTCGGTGGCGCCGTTCCCCAAGGGCTTCCAGAGCATCAGCAGCGGCTTCCTGCCCGAGGTCGGCCCGCACACCAACTACCACAACCTCACCCTGCTGATCGGTCTCGCGGTGCTGGCCGTCGCGGTCGTCCAGGAGCTGCGCGGCCGACGGCAGACCGCCTCGTACGGGCTGGAGGTGCTCCCGCTCGGGCTGTTCCTGGTCAAGCTCGCCGTGATCACGGCGGCCGTGCTGGTGTTCACCCTGCTGCTGGCCAGCTACCACGGCGTGCCGATCGTCCTGCTGATCCTCGGCGCCCTGCTGGTCGGCTTCGGCTACCTGATGCGCAACTCGATCATCGGCCGGCACACCTACGCCATCGGCGGCAACGAGCCGGCGGCCAAGCTGTCCGGGGTGAAGAGCAAGCGGGTCGTCTTCCTCGCCTTCACCAACATGGGCGTCCTCGCGGCACTCGCCGGGCTGGTCTTCGCCGCACGGCTCAACGCCGGCACCCCGCAGGCCGGCATCAACTTCGAGCTGGAGGCGATCGCCGCCGCCTTCATCGGCGGCGCCTCCGCCAGCGGCGGCGTGGGCACCGTGCTGGGCGCGATCATCGGCGGCCTGGTGCTCGGCGTGCTGAACAACGGCATGTCGCTGGTCGGCGTCGGCACCGACTACCAGCAGGTGATCAAGGGCCTGGTGCTGCTCGCAGCGGTGGGCTTCGACGTCTACAACAAGCGCCGGGCCGGTTCCTGACCCGGTCCGGGGGCGAACGGACGGGTGCGGTGCCCCACACCGCGCCCGTCCTGCCACGTCTCCGCAACGTGGCAGGAACGTGGCAGGAACGTGGCGGGAACGCGGCCGTACGGGCGCCGGTGCAGACCGGCGCCGGATCCGCGCGGCCCTGGACCGGCTCGCCGGCTTCTTGGCCGAACGGCGGGCCCTGCTGGTGCTCGACAACTGCGAGCACCTCATCGACTCCTGCGCCGAGTCGGCCACCACCCTCCTGGCCGCCTCCCGTCTGCGCACGCCCACCGTCGGCCAACTCACGGACCGATGGGAGAACCGCTTCGCGCTGCTCACCGGCGGCAGCCGGAGGGCACCGGCCCACCACCGCACCCTGCGCGAGGTGATCGACTGGGGCCACGAACTGTGCACCCGGCCGAGCGGCGGCAGGAGGGGTGCCTCTCGGTGGAGAGGCACCCCTCGAAGTGCGGTTCCAGGCGGTTCCGGGCTCAGCGGGCCAGCAGCACCAGGACGAGCACGGCCAGGGCCGGCACGGTCTGCACGAACAGGATCTTCCGGGAGGAGGTCACCGCGCCGTACACACCGGCGACGGCGACGCAGGACGTGAAGAAGACCCGCGTCTGGAAGCCCACCGGGTCGTCGGCGAACGCGCCCCAGAGCAGCCCGGCCGCCAGGAAGCCGTTGTACAGGCCCTGGTTGGCGGCCATCGCCTTGGTCGAGACCGCGAACTCCTCGGAGGTGCCGAAGGAGGCCCGGGCCCGCGGAGTGGTCCACAGGAACATCTCCAGGACCAGGATGTAGACGTGCAGGAGGGCGAGCGCGACAACCGCAATCACGGCAAATGTGGACATAGCGGGCATAGTACGCGTCGGCGCGGGCGCGATCAGGTGCATGTGATGCGTGAACCGGCATTTTGTTCAGGCCCCTGCCCAACCGTCAAGCCCGGACGCGAGCCGAAGAATTCCCGACCGCGCGGCAACCTCCTCCGCACCGGCGGCAGCTGACGGGTGACACCGAGGGCGGAACGCCCACGGTGCCCCGAAAAAATCTGCACCGGAACGGCAACCTTTCCGGTCCCGGTGACCACTGGTCAGCGCAACGTCGAGTCGACCCACCGAGGTCGACCTACCGAATGGACGGGAATGAAGGCAACGAAGCATGCCGCGCCACAGTCGAACCGCAGGCGCGGGCTGACCCTGGGCATACCGTTGGCGCTGGTCGCGGTGGGTGTGCTGGTCCTGTTGGCCTTCACACTGCTGCCGGGTGGCGGGGACGGCGCCGTCTCCGCCGAGCCGGCCGCCGCCTCCGTAGCCGCCACCGAGCCGAGCACACCGTCCGGCGTCAGCGCCCCGGCCGACCCCACGTCCCCGACGCCGTCGCCGTCGGCCACCACCCCCACACCCTCGGCCACCGCAACCCCCTCACCGTCGGCCACCACCCCCACGCCGAAGCCGTCGGCCACCCCGGCCACCCCGCCCCCCTCGGCCGCCGCCAGCAGTGCCCGCAGTGTCCCGGCCTCGGCCTCGCAGGCCGGGCAGATCAAACCCGGGGCGAGCTACCAGGGCATCGCGACCTCCTATGACGCCGCCGACGGCAACGGCGCCTGCTCGTTCGGACCGTCCGGCGACATGATGGTCGCGGCGATGAACTCCACCGACTACGAGACCTCCAAGGCGTGCGGGGCGTCCGTGCTGGTCCGCGCCGCCAACGGGGCGAGCATCACGGTGCGGATCGTCAACGAGTGCCCGCTGCCCTGCGCACCCGGGCAGCTCGACCTGAGCCACGAGGCCTTCGGCAAGCTCGCCGACCTCTCGGTGGGCCGCCTCCCGATCACCTGGACGCTGCTGAGCCCCGGCACGGCACCCGACACGATGTCGATCCGGTACAAGGTCGGCTCCTCCCAGTGGTGGTGCGGGATCCAGGTGATCGGCCACCGGAACCCGGTGGCGGCTCTGGAGGTCCCGGCCGGAGGGGGCTGGCGGCAGCTGACCCGCACCGACTACAACTACTTCCTCTCCCCCGACGGCAGCGGGTGCGGCGGCCGGATCAGGGTCACCGACGTCTACGGGGAGCAACTGACCGTCGACGCCCTGCCGGTGAAGCCGGACGCCGTCCAGCCGACCCGCGTCCAGTTCTCCCGGCATTGACCACACGGCTCGCCCGGCGGCGGGCGGTGGTCGCCGACCGAGCTGACCACGGCCCCGCCCCTGATCTGGGCACTGCTACGCTCATGCCTCTTGTTAACGCTCACATTGCAGGGAGAGGGCGACCAGGGGACATGCTCCTCGATGATGCGTTCGATGATGCGTCCGCGGAGTTCCACGACTTCTTCGAACGCCACTACGCCGAACTCGCCCGTCTCGCCCACCTCTTGACCGGCGAGACGGATGCGGCCGACGACATCGCCTCGGATGCGCTGATCGCTCTGTGGCAACGCTGGGACCGCTTCCGCGGAGCCGACCACCCGCTGGCCTACGCCCGCGGGGTGGTCGCCAACATGGCCCGGGCCCGGATCCGCAGTGCGGTCCGCGAGCGGCGCCGAGTGCTGCTGTTCTGGTCCCGCACCCCGGAGAAGACCTCGGGACCGGACACGGCGGCCGTGCTCGACGTCCGCGCGGCGCTCGACCGGCTGCCCTTCCGCAAACGGGCCTGCGTGCTGCTGCGCCACGCCTTCGACCTCTCGGAGAAGGACACGGCTGCGGCGCTCGGCATATCCGTCGGTACGGTGAAGAGTCAGACCTCGAAGGGGATGGCCGAGTTGCAACGCGCGCTCGGAGTACGAGCGGTCGGCGAACTGATCACAGGAAGGAGGAGCCGGTGAACGAGCACATCAGCCAGCAGCTGCGCGAAGCCGCCGAGGCCCACCAGCCCGACCGGGCGAGGATACTGGCCCGTGTCCAGCGCGGCACGGCCGGTCCCGCCGGTCGCCACCGCACGCGCTCGGGCCTCAGGTCGTGGCCCAAGGCCGCGATCGCCGCCCTGGCCGCCACCGGCATCCTGGCCACCGGCGGTCTCGCCATGGCGGCGATCGGCAAGTTTCCGACGTCGACGGAACCCGTCGTCGCGCCGACCACCCCCGCCCCCGCGGACACCCCGACGCCGACCCGGTCGGCACCCCCGGCCGCCCCCGTGCCCGCGCCAGCCCCGGCTGCCCCGACCAGCCCGCACCCGACCCCGACCCCGTCGGCCACCAGCCGCGCCCAGAACGGGTCGCTCTGGTCGGAGGGGTCGATCGACTCGCACAGCACCGTCTACTGGGGCCAGGACAACCTCCTGCTCAGGACCACCCAGCCGCTCTCCTCCCTCACCGTCGAGCTGCGCGTCGCCCAGACCGGCGACGTACGGGACGCCGGCAACTGGCGGACCCTGCCGCCCGACGACTTCACCGTCACCGTCCAGGAGTCCGGCGGCGCCCTGGTCTACCGCTGGGTCCTCAAACCGGGCCGCACGGTACCGGCGGGTGAGCACGAGTTCGCGAGCCAGTTCAACCACGCCAACGGCGTGCCCCGCGCGACCGGCGGCGACGGCTACCGCGTCGAGGCCCAGTCGACGGGCGGCACCGCGTCCGTCTGGGGAGGCTTCACCCCGGCCCGGTGAGGGACCGGCTCTCGGAGAAGCCGACCGGCACCGACGGGCCCGTCTTCGAACTCCCCTTTGCGGAGCGGAGGTTCGAAGACGGGCCCGCCTGGCAACCCACCGCTCCGGACACGACCAGGGCGCCCGCTCCACCGAGCGGGCGCCCTGAACAGTTACGGGCCCTCGGGTCAGGCGCCGACCAGCGCCTTCCCGTCGACGGCGGAGTCCGCGGCCGCCGGGGCGGCGTCCTTCCGCATCCCCTTGAGCAGGACGACCACCGCCGTGGTGACCACCGTGCCCGCCGCGACCGCGAGCAGGTACAGGAACGGGCTGCCGATCAGCGGCAGCACCCAGATCCCGCCGTGCGGCGCGCGCAGGGTGGAGCCGAAGGCCATCACCAGGCCGCCGGCCGTCATGCTGCCGACGATGCTCGCCGGGATGACCCGCAGCGGGTCCGCCGCGGCGAACGGGATCGCGCCCTCGGTGATGAACGAGGCGCCGAGCACCCAGGCCGCCTTGCCGTTCTCCCGCTCCTCGGGGGTGAACAGCCTGCGCCGGACGACGGTGGCCAGGGCCATGCCCAGCGGCGGGGTCATGCCGGCGGCCATCACCGCGGCCATCACCTTGAGGCTGCCGGCGTCCGGGGTGGTGCCCGCGGTGGTGAGCGCGCCGGCCGCGAAGGTGTAGGCGACCTTGTTGAGCGGGCCGCCCATGTCGAAGGCCATCATCGCGCCGAGCAGCACGCCGAGCAGGATCGCGTTGGAGCCGGAGAGGCCGTTCAGCCAGTCGGTCAGGCCGTTCATCGCCGAGGCGATCGGCGAGCCGACCAGCACGAACATCAGGAAGCCGACCGCCGCCACCGACAGCAGCGGGATCACCACCACCGGCATGATGCCCCTGATCGCGCGCGGCACGTTCCAGCGGATCATCCACAGCACCAGGAAGCCCGCGGCCAGGCCGGAGACGATGCCGCCGAGGAAGCCCGCGCCGACCGCCACCGAGACGGCGCCGCCCGCGATGCCGGCGGCCAGGGCCGCCCGGTCCGCGATCCCCCAGGCGATGTACCCGGAGAGGATCGGGACGAGGAAGCCGAAGGAGGTCTTGCCGGTCTGGAACAGCATCGCCGCCCAGCTGTGCGAGGAGGTCCAGTCGAAGTGGCCCAGCACGGACGGCGCGGAGGCGATCTGGTACCCGCCGATGGCGAAGGCGAGGGCGATCAGCAGACCGCCCGCCGCGACGAACGGGATCATGTAACTGACGCCCGTCATCAGGTACTTGCGCAGCCGCTGGGCCCAGTGCTCGCCGGGCTGCGCGCTCGCCGCGGTGACCGGGGCGGCACTCGCTCCGCTGCCGGCCTCGGCGACCAGCCCGGCAGCCTGCGCGATCAGGTCGTCGGCGCGGTTGACGCCGGCCTTCACACCCACGTCGACGGTCGGCTTGCCGGCGAAGCGGGCGCGGTCCCGGACCTCGACGTCATGGGCGAGGATCACCGCGTCGGCGGCCGCGATCACCTCGGGGGCCAGCACCGTCGTCCCGGCCGACCCCTGGGTCTCGACCTGGATCTGCACGCCCGCCCGGGCGGCGGCCAGTTCGAGGGCCTTGGCGGCCATGTAGGTGTGGGCGATGCCGGTCGGGCAGGAGGTCACCGCGACGAGCCGCAGCCCGCCGCCGGTCGGCTCCGGGGCAGCAGCCGGGTCCGGCTCAGGGGCGGCGGCAGCCACCGGAGCGACGGCCGGTGCCTCCTCCCCGTTGACCAGGGCCGCGACCGCGGCCGGGCTCTCGGCCTCGCGCAGGGCGCCGGTGAACGCCGGGTCCATCAGCCGACCGGCCAGCGCGGCGAGGATCCGCAGGTGGGTGTCGTCCGCGCCGACGGGTGCCGCGATCATGAAGACCAGGTCGGCGGGCCGGCCGTCCGGGGCGTCGAAGTCCACGCCCCTGGTGCTCCGGCCGAAGGCCAGGCTGGGCCGCGTGACGTGGGGTGATCTGCAGTGCGGGATGCCGATCCCGTCGCCCATCCCGGTGGGGGCCTGGGCCTCGCGGGCGGCCACGTCGGCGAGGAAGCCGTCGAGGTCGGTCACCCGGCCCTCGGCGACCAGGCGCTGGGCGAGGGAGCGCAGCGCCTCGCTCTTGTCCGCGGGGGCGAGGTGGAGGTCAACGAGTGCGGGTGTGATCAGTCCGCTGGTGTCGCTCATCGTGTCGGTCCTTCAACTGGTGCCTGACAGTGTTCCCTTGCCCCCGGGAATGTCCGCCGTGCCCGTCCCACACGGTCCGGCGGGGTGCCTCCGGCAGGAGGCGGTGCTCAGCCGCGGAGCGGTCGTTCGAGCGGGAGGTCCGCCGTCACGACCACCGCGGCCGGGTCCAGATCGGCCGGGGTCGGCATGACGCTCCCCGGCAGTTGTACGGCGGCGGCGCCGTGTGCCAGGGCCGCCGCCAGTGCCTCGGGGCCGGTGCCACCGGCTCCGAGGAAGCCCGCGAGCGAGGCGTCGCCCGCTCCCACGTCGCTGCGGACGGCGGCGACCGGCGCGCTGCCGTACCAGCTGCCCTCCTCGGCGATCAGCAGCATCCCGTCCGCACCGAGGCTGGCGAGGACCTGCTGGGCGCCGCGTTCGCGCAGTTGCCCTGCTGCCGCCACGGCGTCGCCGACGGTGGCGACCGGGCGGCCCACGGCCTCGGCGAGTTCCTCGCGGTTCGGCTTGACCACGTCGGGGCGGGCCGGGAGCGCGGCGAGCAGTGCGGGGCCTGAGGTGTCCAGGGCAATCCGGGCGCCGCCCGAGTGCACCTGCGCGACCAGGTCCGCGTACCACCCGGGCCGGAGGCCGCGCGGCAGACTGCCGCAGCAGGCCAGCCAGTCGACGCCGTCGCCGGTGCCCCGTCCGGCCTGCTGGGTGTCGCGGACGAGGGCGAGCAGTGCGGCCGACTCGGCGCCGCTGAGCTCGGGGCCGACCGCGTTGATCTTCGTGAGGCCGCCGCCGTCCTCGGCGATCGAGACGTTGATCCGGGTGTCGCCCGCGATGGTGACCGCCGCGACGTCGATGCCCTGGCGGCGCAGCAGGTCGCCGAGCAGTCCGCCGGACGGGCCGCCGAGTGGCAGGACCGCCGTCGTCCGGTGGCCCGCGGCGGTGAGCGCACGGGAGACGTTGACGCCCTTGCCGCCGGGGTCGAGCCGGTCCTGCCCGGCCCGGTTGACCTCGCCCACGGCGAGCGTTCCCAGCTCGTAGGTGCGGTCGAGACTGGGGTTGGGGGTGATGGTGACGATCATGCGCGGATGACTTCCGGTCCGTGGTTCTCGATCTGGGCGGCCTGCTCGTCGGTCAGTCCGGTGTCCGTGACCAGCACGTCGACCTGCTCCAGCGAGCCGAACCGGGCGAAGTGGCGGGCGCCGTACTTGGAGGAGTCGGCCACCAGGACGACGCGTCGCGCACCGGCGAGCATGGCCCGCTTGACGGCGGCCTCGGCGAGGTCGGGCGTCGACAGTACGCCGTCCGGGGTGAAGCCGTTGGTGGCGACCACCGCGACGTCCGCGTGGACGTCGGCCAGGTCGCGCAGCGCCCAGGCGTCGACGGCGGCCTGGGTGCGGTGGCGCAGCCGCCCGCCGACGAGGTGCAGGGCGAGCGACGGGTGGTCGGCCAGCCGGGCCGCGACCGGGAGGGCGTTGGTGACGACGGTGAGGGCGCAGTCCAGGGGCAATAGTCCGGCCAGCCGGGAGACGGTCGTCCCGGCGTCCAGGATCACGCTGCCCTCGGTGGGCAGCAGGGCCAGCGCCGCCCTGGCGATGTGCTCCTTCTCGGCGGCGGCCGTGGAGTCCCGTTCGGCCAGGCCGGGTTCCAGGTGCAGGGCGCCGACGGGCAGTGCGCCGCCGTGCACCCGGTGCAGCAGGCCGGCCTTGTCCAGGGCGCTCAGGTCACGCCGGATGGTCTCCTGGGTGACGCCGAAGTCCTCGGCCAAGGTCGGCACGTCCACCCGGCCCCGCTCCTGGGCGAGGTGGAGGATCTGTTGCTGCCGCTCGGGTGCGTACATGTGGGATTGGGTCCGTTTCATGTCCGTTTACGCCTGGTGAAGCCCGACCATACGCGCTTCGGACGGAAATGCAAGGGGCTACTCCGCCTCCCGTTGCCTCTCGTCGCCTCTCGTCGCAGTCCGTGCAGTACGCCCGAATGTGTTGACATCTGCTCGCAACCGGGCGTAGAACCAACCGAAGCAACACGCCAACGGGCGTGAAACCAAAGACCGCCTGGCCCCCGCGACCGCCCCCGTACCGCGGGGGCCGGGCACCACCGGGCCCGGATCCCACCCGGGCCGACCGTCGTCCCCTCCTTCTCCCCCTCTCCCCCAAGGACTCCCATGCACTCGACCCAGGTCACCGTCGGCTCCAGCAGCGGCCTGCACGCCCGCCCGGCGTCACTGTTCGTCCAGGCCGCCACCGCCCGGCAGCCGGTCAAGGTCACCGTCGGCCGCCCGGGCCAGACCCCCGTCGACGCCCGCAGCCTGCTCTCCGTACTCGCCCTGGCCGCCCGCTCCGGCGACGTCCTGGAGCTCACCGCCTCCGGCGACGGGGCCGAGGACGCCCTCCGGGCGCTCGCCGACCTGCTGGCCTCCGACCTCGACGCGGCGGCCTGACCGACCCCCGCCGGAGGGTGCCCGCCCGGCGCCGGGCGGGCACCGGGCAGGGCTCCCCCGCGAGCCCTACGGCCCGAGCCCCGGCCCTGCGATTACTTGGCCTCGACCCGTCCGACCGGGTCGGGGCCGGTTGCCAGCGCCTCGCACGCGGCCTGCCAGGCCCCGTCACCCGGGGTGAGCCGGCTGCGGAGGTAGGCGGCGGTGAGCCGTCCGAGGGCAGCGACCCGCCCGGGATTCTCGTCGGTGGTCTCGGCGGCGTCGTACCCGGCGATCCCGCCGAGTCCGTGCCCCGCGTCGAACAGGGTGAGCAGGTCCTTGGGGCCGGGGGCGAGGGTGTAGGGGTCGGCGTGCCAGTCCGGCCCCATGTCGGTGAAGTGCCGCGAGTCGTCCTTGTCGCCCGCGACGACCAGCGCGGGCGCGGTCATGGTGGAGAAGTCGACGGCTCCGATGACGGGCCACTGCTCGGCCATCGGCCCGTTGAAGACGTCGCCGCCCCTGCCGGGCGCGGCGAGCAGGACGCCCGCCTTGATCCGCGGTTCGGCCAGGTGCACCACGTTCCCGGTGGCGGGATCGTTGAGTCCGGCGCCCAGCAGGAGGGCGGCCGTGAAGCCGCCGAGCGAGTGCCCGGCGAGGGCGATCCTGGTGCGGTCGATCCGTCCCGCGAGCTGCGGCACGGTGCGCTCGATCTGGTCGAGCCGATCGAGGACGTGGGTCATGTCCTCGGCGCGGGAGCGCCAGAAGTCCGGTGCGCCGGGGGCGTCGGCGACCAGGTGGCTCAGCGTCCGGGAGGTGAGGTGGGTGGGCTGGATGACGACGAAGCCCTGCTCCGCCCAGGCGTTGGCGAGCGGCGCGTAGCCGTTCAGCGAGGACAGGTGGTGCGAGGGGCCGTGGCCGTGGGAGAGCAGGATGACGGGCAGGCCGCTTCCGGTCCCCGGCGCGGAGACGCGTACCTGGAGGTCCACCGGCCGGCCGGGCACGGACAGGACCACCGGGCTGTACGACAGGACCGGGACGGGTGCGGTGCGGGTGGTTGCGCTCATGCTGAGCAGTGCTCCTTCTGCGATGGGCGTCGCCCTGCGACGGGTGTCGCCGCGGTCGGCCCAGGCCGGGCGGCGACAGGCAAGCAGGCAGGGGTTCAGGGGCGTCCCGCTTCGGCTAAGCTGAAGCGGAACGCTGTCCCACTTACTATCCGGAACATGGTTCCGCTTTGTCAATGGATGCTGGAGGAAGAGTCGTGCCCGGCGAGGACCCCACGGGAAGGACGTCGGCCCGGAGCAAGCGGGCCGACGCGATGCGCAATCAGCAGGCGCTGCTCGCGGCCGCGGCCGAGGTGTTCGTGACCTCGGGCGTCGACGCACCGATCCGCCGGATCGCGGCCGAGGCCGGCGTCGGAACGGGAACGATCTACCGGCACTTCCCGACCCGGGCCGATCTCATCACGGCCGTCTACCGCCACCAGATCGAGGAGTGCGCGCAGGCCGGCCCGCGACTGCTGGCGGCCGCCGACTCCCCGTTCGACGCGCTGCGCCGGTGGATCGACCTGTTCGTCGACTTCCTGGTCACCAAACACGGGCTGGCCGACGCGATGCAGTCGGACAGCACCGGCTTCGCCGCGCTGCACGGCCTCTTCCTCGACCGCCTGCTGCCGGTCTGCGCGCAGCTGCTCGACGCCGCGGTCGAGGCCGGTGAGATCAGGGCGGGCACCCGGCCCTTCGAGCTGATGCGCGGCATCGGCAACCTGTGCATCGGAGGCAGCGGCCCGCAGTACGACCCACGGCGCCTGATCGACCTGCTCCTGCACGGGCTGCAGCACCCCCGGCCGGCGTGACGCCGGCGGCGACCGGGCGACCGGGCGGTCGGATCGCCTCCGGAACGGAGCAAGCCGACACTCCCGCCCCGAACGGTTCACCGCCTGCCCGCATTCCACCCCGTCAGTTCATGGACCATCACCGGTCGGCCGAACTGATTCACGGACTGTTCACGACAAAACCGGAACTCGCCCCCGCCCGTGGCCGTCAGAATTCATGACGGTTCGACACATCCCACGGGCGGGGAAAGGAACGGCAATGTCCTTGGCCAGGAGGGTGATCGGCGCCGCCGCCGTGGCCCTCGTGGCCGTGTTGGGGCTGGTGGTGCTGTCCCAGTCCGCATCCGCCCTCACCCGCGAGGAACGCTGCCCCCGAATGGTCGCGGAGGCGAAGCTCGCCGAGGAGGCGGTGGCCCCCAAGTGCCCGCCGGGGCTCGGCTGGACGCGTCCGCGGAGCGTCGAAGTCCCCCCGTGCCAGCGGGAGTTGCACCCGGCCCTCGCCGACGAGGCGTCCACCGGGGACGACCCGTCGCCGACCCGCGCCTCCGACCCGCCGCACGGGGCGCGCAGACAGCCCAGAGCCGCCGTCCTCCAGGTGTTCCGCTGCTGATCGGTCCCGACCGCGCACGCACGCTCGACGACGGTGGCGACACTCCCCACGGGTGACCCACCGCCCCACGTCCCGGCAGTCCACGACGGCCCGCGGCAGTGCTTCCGCCTGCCCGCGCCGCCGCGCTCCGCGCTGCCCCCGTACCGAGCGAGCGGCACGGTCCCGAAGTCACCGTTCCCACAGGACTTCCGAAGGACCCGAGGCACGACATGCAAGGATTCATCGACCACGCCCGTACCTTCCGCCGCCGCGCCGCGCAGGAGGCCGACGCCTTCGGGCGGCTGGCGGCGGGCCAGAGCCCGCAGGCGCTGTTCATCACCTGCTCCGACTCCCGCATCATCCCCTCCGCCGTCACCGGCGCCCGGCCCGGGGACCTCTTCGAGCTGCGGACCGCCGGCAACATCGTCCCGCCGCACCGCCCGTCCGCCCCCTCGGCCGAGGCCGCGACCATCGAGTACGCGGTCGAGGTCCTGGGGGTCGCCGACATCGTGGTCTGCGGCCACTCCCACTGCGGCGCCGTGGGCGCCGTCGTCCGGGGCGAGGACCTCACCGGGGTGCCCGCCGTACGCGACTGGCTGGCCGACGGCACCGCACTGACACCCGCCGGGGAGCCCAGCCACGACCTGGCCGCCCCGGTGCAGCGGCACGTACTGGACCAGCTGGCGAGGCTGCGCACCCACCCGAGCGTCGCCCGCCGGGCCGACCAGGGCCGGCTGGGCCTGCACGGCTGGTTCTACGAGGTTCACACCGGCGCGGTGCTCAGCCACCGCCCCGGCACCGACGTCTTCCTGCCGCTGTGACCCGGCGGCCCACCCCACCGCCGCCAGCCACGCCGCCGCCGGCCACCCCGCGGCCGACCACACCGCAGCCGACCACCCCCGGACTCCCACCGATGAGGGCTCCCATGCGCTTTCCCACGCTCAAGTACGACCTGACCGCCTCGCTCGTCGTCTTCCTGGTCGCCCTGCCGCTGTGCGTCGGCGTCGCCGTCGCCTCGGGCGTGCCCGCCGAACTCGGACTGATCACCGGCATCGTCGGCGGCCTGGTCACCGGCCTGCTCCCCGGCAGCAGCCTCCAGGTCAGCGGCCCGGCCGCCGGGCTGACCGTGCTGGTCGCCGAGACCGTGCAACGGTTCGGCCTGCCGGCCCTGGGCCTCGTGGTCGCCGCCACCGGCCTGCTCCAGCTGCTGCTGGGCGCGCTGCGCTGGGGCCGGTGGTTCCGCGCGATCTCCGTCGCCGTGGTGGAGGGCATGCTGGCCGGCATCGGCCTGGTCATCATCGCCGGCCAGCTCTACGCGATGGCCGACCGGCCGGCGCCCGCGAGCGGGGTCGACAAGCTCCTGGGCCTTCCCGGCCTGCTCGCCCGGCTCGTCTCCTCGCCCGCCGCCGGCTACTCCTTCGTGATCGGCGCCGGCACCATCGCGGTGATCCTGCTGTGGCAGCGGCTGCCCGCCCGGGTGCGGGTCGTCCCGGGCGCGCTGGTGGCCGTGCTGCTCGCCACCGGCGCCGTATGGCTGCTCGACCGCCCGGTGAAGAAGGTCGAGGTCCAGGGCCTCCTGGACGCCGTCCAGCCACCAGGCAGCGGGGTGTTCGAGCAGCTGACCCCGGCGCTCGTCGTGACGGTCGTGGCCTTCACCCTCGTCGCCTCGGCCGAGAGCCTGTTCAGCGCGGCGGCCGTCGACCGGCTGCACGACGGGCCGCGCACCGACTACGACAAGGAGCTGATGGCGCAGGGCGCGGGCAACGCGCTCTGCGGCGCCCTCGGCGCCCTGCCGATGACCGCGGTCATCGTCCGCAGCGCCGCCAACGTCCAGGCCGGTGCCCGGACCAAGGCGTCCCGCGTGCTGCACGGCGTGTGGCTGCTGCTCTTCGCCGCGCTGCTCCCCGCGGCCCTCGGCGTCATCCCCGTCGCGGCGCTGGCCGGGGTGCTGGTGCACGCCGGGTTCAAGCTGCTGCCGTTCAAGCAGTTCGGGCCGCTGTGGCGCGAGCACCGGGCGGAGGCGCTCGTCCTCGCAGCCACCGCCGTGGCCATCGTCACGGTCAACATGTTCGAGGGCGTGCTGATCGGCCTGGGCCTGTCGGTCGTCAAGTCGGCCTGGGAGACCTCCCGGCTGCACGTCGACACCGAGGAGCGGCCCGGCGGTCTGCTCCGGGTCCGGCTGACCGGCAACGCCACCTTCCTCCGGCTGCCCAAGCTCCTGGACGCCCTGGAGGCACTGCCCGCCGACCGCGTCGTGGAACTGGACCTCTCCGGGCTCCGGCACCTCGACCACGCCTGCCAGTCCGCGCTGACCACCTGGACCGAGCGCCACAACGCCCGGGCCCCGGAGGACGTGCGGCTGATCCCCGCGCTGGCCGGTCCGGCCTGACCCTGACCCCGTCCCGCGGAACGCGCGTCGCCGCACCGGAACTCCGGTGCGGCGACGCATCGTTCGGCGCGTTCGCCGTTCGCCGTGCTCCGCGCTTCGTTATCCGTGCTTCGTTATCCGTGCTCCATGTCAGGCCACCGGCGCGCCGGTGCCCGCGATCACCTCGGGCCGCAGCAGGGCGGCGAGCCGCTCGGCCGGGAGCAGCCCCTTCTCCAGGACGAGTTCGGCCACGCCCCGGCCGCTGGCCAGCGCCTCCTTGGCGATGTCGGTGGCGGCCGTGTACCCGATGTGCGGGTTGAGGGCGGTCACCAGGCCGATGGAGTTCTCGACGGTCGCGCGCAGCATCTCGGTGTTGGCGGTGATGCCGACGACGCACCGCTCGGCGAGGGTGAGGCAGGCGGCCCGCAGATGGGTGATCGACTCCGAGAGCGAGTGCAGGATGATCGGCTCGAAGGCGTTGAGCTGGAGCTGCCCGGCCTCGGCGGCCATGGTGACGGCGACGTCGTTGCCGATCACCTCGAAGGCGACCTGGTTGACGACCTCGGGGATCACCGGGTTCACCTTGCCCGGCATGATGCTCGAACCGGCCTGCACCGGCGGCAGGTTGATCTCGCCGAGGCCCGCGCGCGGCCCCGAGGACAGCAGGCGCAGGTCGTTGCAGCTCTTCGAGAGCTTGACGGCGACGCGCTTGAGCACCCCGGACATCTGGACGAACGCCCCGCAGTCCTGGGTGGCCTCGACCAGGTTGGCCGCCGTGACGAGGGGCAGCCCGGTGAGGTCGGCGAGGTGGCGGCGCGCGGACTCGGCGTACCCGGCGGGGGCGTTGAGGCCGGTGCCGATCGCGGTGGCACCGAGGTTGATCTCCAGGATCAGCTCGACGGCCTCCCCGAGTCGGCTGCGGTCCTCGTCGAGCATCACCGCGAACGTCGAGAACTCCTGCCCGAGCGTCATCGGCACGGCGTCCTGCAACTGGGTGCGGCCCATCTTGAGCACGTCGCGGAACTCGACGGCCTTGCGGGCGAAGGCGTCCTGGAGCACGGCCATCGCGTCGAGCAGGCCGCGCACGGCGAAGACGGTCGCGATCCGGACGGCCGTCGGGTAGACGTCGTTGGTGGACTGGCCCAGGTTGACGTGCTCGTTGGGGTGCAGGTGCCGGTACTCCCCCTTGGCGTGCCCCAGCAGTTCCAGCGCCCGGTTGGCGATGACCTCGTTGGCGTTCATGTTGGTCGAGGTCCCGGCGCCGCCCTGGATGACGTCCACGACGAACTGCTCGTGCAGCCCGCCGCCCCGGATCTCGCGGCAGGCGGCGACGATCGCGGCGGCCTTCGCGGGCTCCAGCAGGCCGAGTTCCTCGTTGGCGAGGGCGGCGGCCTCCTTGACGGCGGCGAGGGCGTCGATCAGGTGCGGGTAGGTGGAGATGGGCGTGCCCGTGATCGGGAAGTTCTCGGTGGCGCGCAGCGTGTGGACGCCCCAGTAGGCGTCGGCGGGGACGTCGCGGTCTCCGAGCAGGTCGTGTTCGCTGCGGGTGGCGGCGGTCATGGGGGTCGCGGCGATCGTGGGTGCGGCGGCGGTCATGGGTGTGCAGTCCTCTTCCTTCGTGGAACGGTGGATCGGGTCAGACGGGGGCGGGCAGCGCCGACGGGTCGAGCGCCGCCACCGGCCGGACGCCGCCGACGGGCAGGCCACCCCCGGTCGTCGGCTCCCCCGCGAACGCGGTGAGCAGCCGCGGTTCGACCCCCGCCAGGACCAGCGCGGCCGCCGCCACCGGGACGCGCGCCCGGTTCGCCCCGTCGGCGATCTTCACGGCCACGGCGCTGCCGTCCGGCAGCGCGGCGATCTGCACACCCTCGAAGCCGTCCTTGGCCAGCAGTCCGGGCACCGCGCGCATCAGCGCGGCCGTGTCCCGGCCCGCGCCGGAGGCCATCTCCGGGTGCCCGCGCAGCGCGTCCGCCACCCGGGACTCGGGGGTCCCCGGCGCGCCGGTGGCGATGCGGGCGGCGGCGCGGGCGAGGCCGTGCAGCGAGACGGCGAACAGCGGGGTGCCGCAGCCGTCGACGCTGACCCGCGCGATGCGTTGGCCGGTGAACTCCTCGACGACCCCGGCGATCAGCCGCTGGAGCGGGTGGTCGGGGTCGTCGTAGTCGGCCGACGACCAGCCGTTGAGCCTGCAGAGGTAGAGCATCGCGGCGTGCTTGCCCGAACAGTTCTGGGCGAGCCGGGAGGCCGGGCGGCCCTCCCGGATCCAGGTGTCGCGGACCGCCGGGTCGTACGGCAGGTCCGGGACGTTGCGCAGGTCGTCCTCGGAGAGGCCGGCGAGCTCCAGGATCCGCCGGGCACCGGCGAGGTGGCGCTCCTCGCCGGAGTGGCTGCCCATCGCGAGGGAGAGCAGGTCGCCGTCGAGCGGCAGCCCCGCCCGGACCATGGCGACGGCCTGGAGCGGCTTGAGGGCCGATCGCGGGTAGCAGGCGGCCTCGATGTCGCCGAGCCGGAACCGGACCTCGCCGTTGCCGTTGCCGTGGTCGCTGTTGCTGTTGCTGTTGCCGCTGCTGCCGTTGCCGTTGCCGGAGAGGACGACGACGGAGCCGTGGTGGACGCCCTCGACCACTCCGCCGCGGGTGACGTGGGCGACGGGCACATGGCGGGGCTCGCGGATCGCGGGTGCGTCCGCGAGGGGACTGCTGAACATGACGTCCTCGATCGGTGGTGGATGTGCCGACGGCCTCGCGGGGACGGGGCCGGGGCGGGTGGAACCGCGCTCCCCGTCCTCGGGGAACCGCTCGCTCAGACCTCGGCTCGGCCGTCCGCGGGGGTCTCCGTGCGCCTGGGGTGCACGATGTCGGTGAGGGTCGCCTCGACGCGGTGGAGGTGGTGCGACATCGCCGCGACCGCGTCGGGCTCGGAACCGTCGACCAGCGCCTCGACGATCGCCCGGTGCTCGCGGTTGGACTGCTCGCGGCGATCGCCCAGCTCGTTGAGGAACGCCGACTGACGCGCCAGTGCGTCGCGGATCTCCTCGATGACCCGGCGGAAGACCGGGTTGCGGGAGGCCTCGGCCACCGCCAGGTGGAAGACCGTGTCCAGCGCGACCCACGCGGTGGTGTCGGTCTCCCGCTCCATCCGGTCGAGCAGGTGGGCCAGCTGGTCCAGGTCCTCCGGGGTCCGGCGCAGCGCCGCGTACCCGGCGACCGGGATCTCGACGTGCCGACGCACCTCCAGCAGGTCGCTGGCCGCGTAGTCGCCGAAGGTCGGGTCGTCGACCGTGTTCGCCACGACGAAGGTGCCCTTGCCGGTCTTCGAGACGGTCAGGCCCATGGTCTGGAGTGCCCGGAGCGCCTCCCGCAGCACGGGCCGGCTGACCTCCAGCGTGCGGCACAGCTCCGCTTCGGAGGGGAGCTTGTCCCCCACGGCGTACTCGCCGCGCTCGATGGCGCCGCGCAGGTGGCCGAACACCGCTTCCATCGCGCTCACCCGTCGGGGGCTCCGGGGGGACGATCCTGCTGTCTGGCTGTCTGACAGGTTCACGGGACGATCCTCGGCCGACAGGCGGACGATGTCAAGGCGGTGAGAACGCTCACCCGGGAGCTCGGACGAGCACGCCCACCGGCCCTTCGGTGCCCGACGGCTCACCCGCCGGGCACCTCGGGGCCCCTGGTCAGCGGGCGATCGGCAGGACGGACGTGGGCTCGGTGACCACCAGCGGCTCCCCGGCCGGACTCAGCAGGCCGGTCGACGGGTCGCGGTGGAAGACCGTGACCGTGTCCGAGCGCTGATTGGCGCAGAACAGCAGCCGGCCGTCCGGTGTGAGCGCGATGTCGCGCGGCCAAGTCCCGCCGCAGGGCACGGTGGTGAGCAGCTCCACGGACGCGCCGTCGTCGTGCAGGGCGTACACCGAGATCGCGTCGTCGCCGCGGTTGGTCGTGTAGAGGAAACGGCCGTCGGCCGACACGCGGACCGCGGCGGCGGAGTTGGCGTTCGGCGCGCCCGGATCCCGTCGGGTCTCGACCTCGGCGACCGGTTCGAGGCGGCCGGAGACTGCGTCCCAGGTGCAGACGGTGAGGGTGGAGGAGAGTTCGTTCAGGACGTAGGCGTACCGGGCCGACGGGTGGAACACCAGGTGCCGGGGGCCGCGGCCCGACGGCAGTTGCACCGTCCGGTGGGCGCTGAGCGGGCCGTCGGCCGGATCGAAGGCGTAGACGTACACCCGGTCGGTGCCGAGATCGGTGCACAGCAGGAAGCGCCCGTCCGGCGAGGGGGCCGCCATGTGGGCGTGCGGGGAGGTGAGCCGGTCCCCGGAGGCCTCCCGGCCCGGGTGCCGGACGGTCTGCACCGGCTCGGCGGTGGCGACCGCGCCGTCGGCACCGGTGGCGACGACCGAGAGGACGCCGTCGCCGTAGTGGGCCGCGAAGACGTGCGACCCACTGGGGTGGACCGCGAGGTGGCAGGGGCCCGCACCGCCGCTGACGGCGTCGGCGACCACGGCATCGGCGTCGGCAGCGGCACCGGTCTCGGCACCGGTATCCACGCGCACCGAGACGATCCGTCCGACCGCCTGTTCCAGGACGGCGTGGACGACCGCGCGCGTCGGGTCGACCGCCGCGTAGGAGGGGTGGTCCAGCGGGAGTGTGCGGACGGGACTCATGGCGCCGGTTCCGTCGTAACCGACCGTGCACAGCCCCGCTCCGGGAACGTCGGCCGGGGCGGCACTGCCGATGACCAGCAGTCCGCCGGGCGACGTGGTCGGAGGATGGTTCACGAAAGACCTGCTCTCTGCTCTCCGGGTGGCGCGCGATCCGCGACGCCGGTCCCACCCGGCATCGGCCGTACGGGATCGGCCGTACGCGCTCGCGCCGAGCTGTCGAGGTGGTCACCCCACGAGCGGGCGGACCCGTCGATCGTCCCGGTGGCACCGGGCCGTGAGGTGGGGGGTGGGGTGGGGTGGGGCGGGAAGTGCCGAAGTCTATCCGGCGGCCGAGCGCGCGGGAACCGGCATCGGGCGGGTGGTACGGCGTGGCAACTGCGCCTCCCGGTCGGCCGTTTGACGACCACCCGGGAAGGCCCGGCACCGGCCCCGTTCCGCTGCTACGACCGGGCCGCCCGAGCCGGTGACGCCCCTGCTCCCGGCGCTTGTGATGATGGGCCCGTCAACCCGGATCGTCCGCATCACCGCAGGTGAACGGCCGTGTGCTGACCGTCGAGGTGATCGGTCGGGCGCGGACGGGCAACCCCGGCGTTGACACGGCTGCGCTCGGCCGCCGACGCGCCCCCGGCCCCGGCTCCCCGACGAGCGGACCGGCAGGTGCGTACCCCCACGCGCCCTGAGCAGCCGGTCCCGCCCACCCCGGCCCCTTGGAGCGCTCCCCCATGTCCCTGCTCGCCTACTTCGCCCCCACACTCGCCCCGGCCCCGAGCCCGACCCCGGCCCTCGCCCCGGCCACCGGGCCCCTCGGCACACCCCCCGCGCCGATCCGCCCGGCCGCTCCGGCACCCCGACTGACCAGCACCGTCGCCAAGGAGTACGTCCACCGGGCCTGCCACGCCGAGGTCTTCATCACCGGCAGCGAGCCGCTCGGCGACACCGCGTTCACCGTCACCGCCCAGTGGCCGCGGGCGCACACCTTCTTCAGCACCCCGGACGGGACCAGGTACGACCCGATGCTCGCCGCCGAAACGGTTCGCCAAGCCGGGCTCTACCTCGCCCACACCCGGTACGGTGTCCCGCTCGACCACAGGTTCCTGATGTGGAACCTCGACTACACCGCCCGCGCCCGCCGGCTGTCCATCGGGGCGACACCCACCGACCTCACCATCGAGGCCAGACTCCTCCCCCGCCCTCGGCGCACCCGCAGCACGGTCGACTTCACCTTCACCGCGACCGTCCGCCGCGGCCCCCACCTGGCCGCGACCGGCGAGGCCCGCTTCACCACCGTGCCGGACTCCACCTACCGCCGGCTGCGCGGCGCCCGCCCCGCGAGCAGCCCGATACCGGTCGCAACCGAGGCAGGGACCGGCCGCCCCCTGCCGCCCGCCCTGGTCGGGCGGGTCCGGCCCTGCGACGTCGTGCTGACCCCGACCGACACCCCCGGCACCTGGCTCCTCACCCCCGACCTCCGGCACCCGATCCTCTTCGACCACGCCGGCGACCACATCCCCGGCATGGTGCTGCTGGAGGCCGCCCGCCAGGCCGCCAACGCCCTCGGCGCCCCGGTCACGATCGCCCCGACCGCCGCGGCCACCACCTTCCACCGCTACGCCGAACACGACGCGCCCACCACCGTCACCGCCCGGCACACCCCCGGCGAGGAGCCGGACACCGTCACCACCACGGTGACCGGACACCAGCACGGCGAGCCGGTCTTCACCACGGTCCTCACCGGCCGACGCGACCGGGGCTGAACCGCACGCCCCGGTGGGTGCGGGCCCGTCCGGCCCCGGGTCGGACGGGCCCGCACCGCTGACTGACGATCCGTCATGTCCATTGATCAGGAAGCACTTCCGAGTCGGCCGAGCGAGCGGTCGGGGAGGACGAGGAGGAAGAGCAGGGCCGCGCCTCCGAACATGAACAGCGCGAGGTGGTGCAGTCCGGCCGTGGTGGCGCCGTGCGGGAAGAAGGCCGCGTTCGCGGCCGAGGCGGCCATCGCCCCGAGGTACATGAAGGTCCGCAACAGCCCGGCCGCGGAGGCGATGGCGGCCGGGTCGGCCTGGTGGTAGAGCGCGGTCTGGTTGCCGAGGCCGATCAGCCCCTGCGGGATGCCCGCCAGCACCCCGACGGCGATCAGCAGCACCGGCGGACTCGCCGACCCCGCCGTCAACAGCGCCGCGCAGGCCGCCATCTGGACCGCCGCGCCGACCACCAGCTTGCCCCGCACCGCCGCACGGCGACCGGTCGCACCGGAGACCGCGAGGGCGGTCAGCGAGAGCGGCAGCAGCACCAGCCCGGCGGAGGCGGCGCTCAGGCCCCGCCCCTGCTCCAGCCACTGGGTGTAGCCGTAGAGGAAGGCGTAACTCGCCGTGCAGCCGAGCACCTGGCGCAGATAGGTGGCGACCAACGGACGGTTGCCGGCCAGGGCCCGCAGGTCGATGAACGGGCTGCGGGCCCTGGTCTCCCGGAGCACGAATCCGACACCGGCCAGGACCGCGAGCACCGGCAGGTACCAGCGCTCCGTCCCGGGCCGCATCACGAACAGCATCAGTGCCAGCAGGAGGACGGCGAACAGCGCGATCCCGGACCGGTCCAGCCGCCCCCCGCCGTCCCGGCCGTCCCGCCGCGGCCCGGCGGCGGGCAGCCGGGCGGACCCGAGCACCAGACAGGCCAGCGACAGTGGGACGTTGACCGCGAAGATCGTCCGCCAGCCGCCCAGCCCGATCAGCAGGCCGCCGAGCGTCGGCCCGATCACGGCGATGGTCTGGTTGGCGACGGCGAGCACCGTCAGCACCCCGGTGGGACTGTTCCGCCCGGTCCGCCCGGTCCGCCCGGTCCGCCCGGCCCGCTCGGCCCGCTCGGCCTCGCTGCGAGTGAGGTACATCGCGGCCGGGTACGCGGCGGAGGTGCCGATCCCGAGCAGCACCCGGGCGACGACCAGCAGCCCGAGCGTGGGCGCCAGCACACCGACCAGTCCCGCCAGGCCGACCAGCGCCGTCCCGGCCAGGTAGAGCCGGCGCGGCCCGTAGGTGTCCACCAGCCGGCCGATCACCGGCTGGCCGACGGCAGTGGCGAGGTAGAGCCCGCTCACCAGCCAGGCCGTCTCGGCGGGCGGCGCGCCGAAGGCGGTGCCGACGGGCACCAGGGCCACCGCGATCATCGAGGAGTTGATCGGGTTGAGCACCGAACCCAGCACCATCGGGGCGAGCAGCCGACGGTTGAACCCGCCCCCGGGCCCGGGCCCAGCCGGCCCGTCGGCTCCGGTCGGGGCCAGCGGGGCCGAGACGGACGAGGCGGGGACGGACTGGGCCGAGACGGACGAGGCCGCTGCCCGGTCCGCGCCCTGGCGCCGGGAGCGCAGCCGCGCCAGCAGCGTCGACGGGCCGGTCATCGCCGGTTCAGCCGGCTTGATCGGCTCAGCCGACTCGCCCGGTTGAGCCGGTCCAGCAGGGGCAGCGCCGCCAGCACGGTGGCGCGCTCGGCCTCGCTGAACTCCTCCTCCAGGGCCCTGGCCAGCCACTCCTCACGGGCCCGGCGGCTGTCCGCGATCCACTCCAGCCCGGTCGCGCTGAGGTCCACCACCTGGCGGCGCCCGTCCTTGGGGTCGGGGCGGCGGGCGACCAGCCCGTGCGCCTCCAGCGCGGTCAGCGTGGCGGCCATCGACTGCGGCCGGACCCGCTCCGCAGCGGCCAGCGCGCTCGCGGCGGCCGGGCCGTCGGTGATCAGGCGGTTCAGCACCGCGGTCTGCGAGGGGGTGAGCCCGCTGGAACCCTGTCCCTTCTCCTGGAGGGTCCGGCGCAACCTGCTGAACACGGCCCGGAGCTCCCGGGCGGCCAGCGCGGCTGTATCGACATGAGGCTCCGAGGCAGGCGGGGCCTCCGGAACGGCTGGGGCGGTTCGCTTCTCGGTCACCGCTCCACGGTAATTTCATCAGTCCGAACTGTCCAGCCTTGCTGTAGATCTACATCGCAAGGCCGACCCGGACCCGGCACCACCGCCCACCCGGACGGTCCGGATAATGGCGTCATGATCGACAAGCAGCTCCGCGTCGTCCTCGCCGAGGACTCGGTGATCCTCCGCGAGGGGATGGTCGAGCTCCTGACCGCCCGTGGGTGCGCGGTGGTCGCCACCGCCGGCACGGCCCCCGAACTGGTCGCCGCCGTCACCGAGCACCGGCCCGACGTGGCCGTGGTGGACATCCGGATGCCGCCCACCCACACCGACGAGGGGATCCGGGCCGCGGTCGAGATCCGGGCCACCGCACCCGGGACCGGCATCCTGGTCTTCTCCCAGCACGTGGAGACCGCCTGGGCCGCCCGGCTGCTGGCCGGCGGCGCCGCAGGCATCGGCTACCTGCTCAAGGAGCGGGTGGCCCGCACCGCCGAGTTCGTGGACGCCCTGCACCGGGTCGCCGCGGGCGGCACGGCGCTCGACCCGGAGATCGTCAACGGGCTGATGCACGGCGGACGGCGCAACCGGGTGGACTCGCTCACCGCCCGCGAGCGCGAGGTGCTGGAGCTGATGGCCCAGGGCCACTCCAACCGCTCGATCGCGGGACGGCTGGTGGTCTCCGAGCGAGCGGTGGAGAAGCACGTGGCCGCCGTGTTCACCAAGTTCGACCTGCCCGCGACGGACGCCGACAACCGCCGGGTCAAGGCCGTCCTGGCCTACCTCGCGGAGACCGGGGCCTGAGCGGCCCGGCCCCCTGCCCGTCCGGGGCGACACGGCCCGACAGCCTCACAGCTTGCTCGGCAGTTCCGCCGTGACCAGCGTCGGCCCACCGGGCGGGCTGTCCACCCGCAGCCTCCCGTCCACCGCCGCCAGGCGCTCGGCCAAGCCCGTCAGCCCCGTCCCCGCACCGATCCCGGCGCCCCCGCGCCCGTCGTCGCGCACCGTCAGCCGGACCCGGCCGTCGACCGCGCTCGCCGTCAGGTCGACCGTCCGGGCACCGCTGTGCTTGGCCACATTGGTGAGCAGTTCGGCCGCACAGAAGTAGACCGCGCGCTCGATCACCTCCGCCGGCCGCTCCCGCAGGTCCAGCCGGAGCGTCACCGGCACCGGCGAGGTGGCCGTCAGTGCGGGCAGCGCCTCGGCCAGGCCGCCGTCCAGTGCCACCGGGTGGATGCCCCGGGTCAGCCGCCGCAGCCCGGTGATGGTGTCGTCGGTCTGCCCGCGCGCCCGGTCGACCAGGGCGCGCAGCCGCCCCAGGTCGGCACCGCTCCCGGCCCCGGACGCCGCCGCCCCGCCGAAGGCCACTGCCCCGCCAGGCGCCGCCTCGCCGAGCGCATCGTCCGCCAGCGAGAGGGTGATGGCGAGCGCGACCAACTGCGCCTGGGTGCCGTCGTGGAGGTCGCGTTCGAGCCGCCGCAGCCGGTCCGTGTTCTCGGCGAGCAGGGTGGCGCGGGCGTGCTCCAGCTCCCGCACCCGCTGCTGCGACCGCACCGGCCCGAGCAGCGCGCGGGCCAGCGCACGGTTGGCCCGGCTCAGGGCCCGCAGTACGGCCGGTACGGCTGCCAGCACCGCGAGCCCCACCGGCGGCCCGGCGACGTCAAGCCAGTCGACCGCTCGCGGCCCCGGCTCCAACAGCCGTACCCAGAGCGGAAAGCCCGCCAGCCACACCGAGCTGAGCGGCAGTCCGACCACGGTCAGGAAGCCGAGCGCGCCGAGCGGCAGCCGGAGGAGCAGGTAGAGCAGCGCCCGCCAGGCGACCGGGTCGGTCAGTACGGCCCGCCCCCGGGCCAGCAGCCCCGAGGGGCGTGCCGACGCCGGTGGCGCGGCCACCCGTTCGCCCAGCAGCCGCCCGACCAGCCGCCGGTGCAGCCCGCCGATCCCGCGTGCCCCGACCAGGGCGGCCGCGACGAACGGCAGCCCCAGGACGGTGAGCGAGAGCAGCGCCCCCGCGTAGAGCACGGCGACCGCGTAGACGCCGCCCAGCACTCCGAGGGGAAGTCCGAGGAGGGCGAACGCCACCTCACCGCCCCGCACCGACAGTCCGCGCCGCCACCGAGTCACCACGTGCCCCACCGTTCACCGATCAACCGACCCCCAGCATCCCCCAGCCACCACCAGGTCCGCCGCCTGCCCGGACCCTCCGTCACCGCAGGCCACCTCACGGCCCCGGGCCTCCCCGAACCTCCTCTCACCTCCGCAGTCCTCATCCGCCCTCATCCCTCCTCAGCTGTCCAAGGCCGCCCGCAGCCGCCATCCTCCCGCTCACCCCCACTCACCCCCGCTCCCCGCCCACCTCCTCCACCGCGCGCCCGCCGATCGCCCAGAGCCCCGTGCCCACGATCCCCGGCACCGTCAGCACCGCCGCGCCCGCCACCACCCAGCCGCAGGCGGCTCCCGGCACCACCGGCAGCAGCGACCCGGTGACCGCCCGGCTGAACGCCCCGGTCGCCGCGGCCGCCACCGCCGCACCGAGCAGCACGCCCACCGCCGTGGTCAGGACGGCCTCGACGAGGAGCATCCGCAGCAGCTGCCGCCGCGTCGCCCCGACCAGCCGGAGCAGTGCGAACTCCCGCCGCCGGTCGGCGGTCAGCGCGACCAGGGTGTTGACCGTGGAGACCGCCGCGAACCCGGCCAACAGGCCGAGCTCCGCCTGCCGCAGCCAGACGTCGCTGGCCTTGGTGACGCTGGTCGTGGCCCCGGTCGCCAGCGCCGCCCGCTCCGCCGTGCCGGTCATGATCAGCATGGTGGCCGAGAGCCCGACCAGCAGCGCGACCGGGACCACCGCCGAGGAGAGCCGGACGGCGTAGCCGCGCAGGTTGGCGTCCGCCAGCCAGCCGACCCGGGGCAGCAGCGCCCGGACCGGGGCACCGAGCACCGCCATCGGCAGCCGGGCCACCACCGGCCCCAGCAGGGCGACGGCGACCAGCAGCACCAGGGCGCCGAGCAGGGCCGCCTGCCCCGCCTTGTCCAGTTCCCCGGCCGGTCGGGTGCCGGCCAGCCGCAGCAGGAGGCCTCCGCCCACCAGCACCGCCCCGCCGATCAGCAGCCGCGCCACGCCCGTCCACCGTTGCCCGACCGCGCTGTCGGTCAGCGCGGCCGCCGGGGCGGGCCGGGTGATCCGCCGGACCGTGAGCGCGGTGGCCGCCAGGCCGACCAGCAGCGCCACCGCGAGCGCGATCAGCACCGGCACCGGTGTCCCGGGTATCCGCAGCCCCGGTGCGGCCATCCCGCGCCGCTGCAGCGCGGTGAGGAAGGCCCGGGCGGCGAAGTGGCCCGCCGTACCGCCCGGGACGGCCGCCGCCAGCACCGTCGCCGTGACCTGGAGGCGTACCAGCCGCCGGATCTGGCGGGGCGTCGCCGCGACCGTGCGCAGCAGGGCGAGGTCACGGTGCTGCTGACGGAGGGTGAACCCGAGCGCGTTCACCACCACGAACAGCGCGACCAGGACGGCGATCTCACCGAAGGCCCCGGCGATCACCAGCAGCCCTGGTCCGGCCACCGCCGCCCGCGCCGCCGGGGCAGGCGCCGTGACCTGGGCGGCGACCAGGGAACCGAACAGCGTCACCGCCGCCACCGCCAGGAACAGCGCCGCCGCGAGCCCGGCGAAGGCCGCCGGCCGACGCGTGATCTGACCGACCGCCAGGGTCGGCACGGAACCGCCACGCATCGCCCTCACCCGCCCAACCTGCTGAGCCGCTCGCCGACCTGCGCCGCCGTCGGCCGGTCCAGTTCGTCCACCAGCAGGCCGTCCGCCAGCAGCAGCACCCGGTCCGCGTAGCCGGCGGCCACCGGATCGTGGGTGACCATCACGCACGTCCGCCCGTCCTCGTCCACGCCCGCGCGCAGCAGGTCCAGGACGTCGCGCCCGGTCGCCCGGTCCAGCGCGCCGGTGGGCTCGTCGGCGAACAGCACCTCGGGCCGGGCGGCCAGGGCGCGGGCGATCGCCACCCGCTGCTGCTGGCCGCCGGACAGCCGGCCCGGCCGGTCCCGCTCCCGCCCGGCCAGCCCGACCCGGGCCAGCGCCTCCCGCACCCGGGCCCGCTCCGGCGGGTGCCCGGCCAGCCGCCCGGGCAGTTCGACGTTCTGCGCGACCGTCATCGCGGGCATCAGGTTGAAGGCCTGGAAGACGAACCCCACCCTGGTGCGCCGCAGCTCGGCGAGCCGCCGTTCGGGCAGGCCGGACACCTCCGTACCGCCCCAGCGGACAGTGCCCCGGGTGGGGCGGTCCATCCCGGCCAGGCAGTGCAGCAGGGTGGTCTTGCCGGAGCCCGAGGGTCCCATCACCGCCGTGAAGGTGCCCGGCGCGAAGGCCACGGACACCCCTCGCAGCGCCCGGACGGCGGCTGCGCCGCGCCCGTACTCGCGGTGCAGCCCCTCGCCGCTGAGGGCCGCCCCCGTCACCTCGCCGTGCGCCGCCCGGTCGGCGGCTGTCGTGATCCCGTTCATGCCCCCAATCCTGGACATCCGGGACGACCGGGTCGATTGTGCTGGCACCCCAATCCGGGGTTCGGAAAACCGAACCCCGCAGGTGGTGCTACGTCTCCTCGGGCCCCTGGCGCGTCCGCCAGTCCCAGATCACGTCGGCCCGGTGGTCGTACCGGTACTCGTGCCAGGGGAGGCCCCCGACCCGGTCGACCGCCTCCGCCGCCCGCCGGTCGCCCCGCACCACGAGCCCGTAGGCGCCGACCACCCGGGCCCGCTGGTCCTCCTCGTCCGACAGCGCGGCCAGGGCGTCGGCGACCTCGCCCGTCCGGTCGTCCGACTCCGCCAGGGCGCACCCGGCCGAGAGCCGCACCCGGGCGTCCTCGTCCCCGGCGAGCGCGAGCAGCACCGCCCTGAACTCCTCCGTCAGCGGACGATTCTCAAGCCTCCAGGCCACTCCGGACCGGACCGGCGGCCACCCGTCCCGCGCGAGCCGCAGCAGGCAGGCGGTGACCTCCGCCGAGAAGGGCTGACCGCCGACCCCCAGGCAGTGCGTCGCCACGGTGCGCACCTCCCGGTCCGGGTGGTCGGCGTGGCGCAGCGCCAGGCCCCTCGTCCCCGGGTGTTCGCGCATCAGCAGCGCCTGGAGGACCTCCACGAGCACCTCGCCGTCGGTCTCCTCCGCCGCCCATACGACGAGCAGCTCGTCCTCCTTCTCCTCCTCGAAGGAGGGGACCGGGGCCGGCGGCACCATCCGGTTGGTCGCCAGGAAGGAGGCCGTGAAGCGGCGGTGGCGCGGGTCGGGGTGCCGGCGGTACGCCATCACCGCCTCCCAGGTCGCCCTGTCGGGGCGCTGTGCGAGGACGTACTGGCACGCCGCCCCGTCGACGTGGCGGTCGTCGGGCTGCCGCACGGCCCGGGCCACCAGCTCGTCGACCGGGGTGGCGATCCGGAAGGTCCACTCCAGCGTCGTCAGCACGGCGCCGTGCCCGGCCCGGACGGTGAACCCGCCGAGGGAGACCTGCTCGACCTGGCAGAAGTCCTCCTCGATCAGCAGGCTCTCGCCCGGCCCCTCCGCGCCCGTCCGGCGGCGCAGCTCGGCCTGCACACCCGTCGCGTACCAGGACCGGGCCAGCCCGAGCAGCCGCTCCCGCTCCGCCGGCCCCAGCCGCAGCGCGGGGTCCTCGCCGAGGACGGCTCCGAGGACGGCGTACGAGCCCAGGTCGACGGCGCGCAGCAGCGGGGTCGTCCCGTCCGGCAGCGTGAGGTCGGGGTCGGCGCCCATGGTGACCAGCGCGTTGGCCACCGCGTGGTCGAACCCGGCCACGGCCGCGCACAACACCGGCAACCCGTCCCCGCCCCGCACATCGGGGTCCGCCCCCGCGCCGAGCGCCGCCCACACCGCGTCCTCGTCCCGGGCCCGCACCGCCTCGACGAGCCGGGCGTCCGCCGGTACCTGATCCGCCGCCATCCGCTCCCCCTCCGCCTCCCCCTCGGCTCCCTTTCGGTTCGCCTCGGTTCTCCTCGGTTCTCCTCGGTTCCCCACACCGACCCTAGCCCGGCGCACGCTCCGTGACGCCTGCCACGGCAGCACGGACTCCCGCCGGCGGGCCCGAGGAGGAATCATGATCGGGTGACCATCGACCTGCTGCCCGGCCGAGGCGTTCGCCTGCCGGCCCCGCTGCCCGAACTGCGCTTCGGCCTCACCGAGGAGGCCGTACGCGCGCTGCTGGCCCCGCACGGCGAGCTGCTGCCGGACGGGGTGCGCCCGACCTTCGTCTGCGGCACCAGCTGGGCCCTGGGCTTCGGACTCCCCGGGGTGGGCGTCACACTGTCCGGGGGCGAGGACGGCGGCCTGGAGAGCGTCTCGGTGGGCCTGAACCGGTACGACGACCGGCCCGCCTGCCCGGTCGGCCACCTCGGGATCGACGTCTTCGCCTGGCCGGCCCGGGAGTTGGCCGAGGCCCTGCGCGCCCAGGGCCTGCCGGTCCCGGATCCGGAGCACGGCACGCTGCGCCACCAGGGGCTCTACCTCCACGCGAGCACCGGACGCCCGCCCCGCCCGGCCCCCGGCCGCAAGGCCCGCCACGAGGCGCCCTACCACTTCGACTTCGTCTCCCTCCACCGCACCATCACCACCGAGGCCACCCGATGAACCACCCCCCACAGTCGACCCCGCGCCCCACCGGGACCGCCACCGGCCCGTACGACGCCGCCTTCCTCCCCCGCCTCGCGCTCTCCGCACGCCCCGCCGAGCGGCCGATCACCGAGCCGGTCGCCAAACTCGGCGGCGAGCCCTGCTGGCTGGCCGAACCCACCTGGCCGCTGGCCCCCGGCACCGGCGAGCCCCTGGTGTTCATCGGCCAGTTCCCCGTCCCCGGCGAGGAGTTGCGGCTGGCGTACCTCTTCCTGGAGGAGGACGAGCTGATCATGGGCGGCCTGGACCCGGAGGCCGGCGACGGCGTGCTGCTGGTCCAGCCGGGCGGCCGGATCCCGTCCTTCGCCGTGATCGGCCCGCCCGGTACCCGGGGCCGCACGCTCTGGCGCTACGACCCCGTCACCGACGGGACCGTCCCGGTCGAGTTCCACCTCGGCCTGCTGCCGCTGCCGGCCGAGCTGGACCGCTCGATGGACCAACGGGCCGCCCACCAGCGGTACTTGCGCCACGAGGGCCCCGAGGTCCCGTTCCCGGACGACGACCCCGTGCACGACCACCTCGGCGGCCTCCCGTCCTTCCCGAACGGCCGGGCCCGGGTGCCCGCGCCCTGGCAGTTCCTCTTCTCGCTCTCGGACGCCCCCGACGACGGCGATCCGTACTTCCTCAACTTCGGCTACGGCGTCGGCTCCGGCTTCCTCAGCCCGGACGGCCTGGAGGGCCGCTTCTCCTGGGAAGCCCCGTAGCGACGGCCCCGAACGGCCCGCTCACGCACCGGTCACCAACCCTCCCCACCCCACGAAGGAGTCCGCATGACCACCACCCCCCTCACCGTCGCCGTCCTCGGCCCCGGCGGCGTCGGCGGCCTGATCGCCGGGCTGCTCGCGCGCGACGGCCACCGCGTGATCTGCCTGGCCGGCGAGCAGAGCGCGGCCGTCCTCGCCCGCGACGGACTGCACGTGCGCAGCACCCAGTTCGGCGAGTTCACCGCCCGGGTCGAGGCCGCGACCGAGCTCCGCGAGCCGGTCGACGCCGCCTTCGTGACCGTCAAGGAGACGGTCCTGACCGCCGCGCTCGACCGGATGCCGCCGCAGACGCTCGGCACCGGCATCGTGGTACCGCTGCTCAACGGCCTGGACCACATGGCGCTGCTGCGCGGGCGCTACCCGGCCAGGCAGGTGGTGGCCGGCACGATCCGGGTCGAGGCCACCCGTACCGCGCCGGGCCGGATCGAGCACACCAGCCCGTTCGCGGCCGTGGAACTCGCCGGTCCCGTAGCGGAGTTCGCCGAGCAACTGCGGCACACCGGGCTGGACGTCACGCTGCGCGAGGACGAGACCGCGATGCTCTGGAGCAAGCTCTCCTTCCTCGCGCCCTTCGCCCTGCTGACCACCCGGCACGCCGACGGCGTCGGCGTCGTGCGCACCGAGCACCGGGACGAACTGCTCGCCGTCCTGGACGAGATCACCGCCGTCGCCGACGCGGTCGGCGCACCGGCGGACGCGCGGGCACTGCTCGCCGCCTTCGACCGGATCCCCGCCGGGATGAAGTCCTCGATGCAGCGGGACGTCGAGGCGGGCCGGCCGACCGAACTCGACGCGATCGGCGGCGCGGTGCTGCGGGCCGCCGAGGCCCACTCCGTCCCCACCCCGACCATCGCCCGACTGGTGCGCGAGCTCTCCTGACGCCTCGAACCCCGCCGTCGAACCTCTGCATGGACCGACGGCGGGCGTTCGACACCCATGGCCGAACCCGGTTGCGGGCGGTCGGGCACCGGAGTAGAACTCGTCGGATGACCTCACCCGATCACCCCACCGCTCCCGCCTGGAGCCACGTCGAGGAGTTCCTGCGCGCCCACGAGGCCGACCGGATCCCCCACCCGGGCGGGACCCTGCTGGCGCACCTGACCCGGGTGGCGGCCCGGTTGGCCGACTGGGGCACCGACTCCGCCGTCCAGACCGCCGGGCTCTGCCACGCCGCGTACGGGACCGACGGGTTCGACGGCGCCCTGCTCGCCCTGGACGAACGGGCCACCCTGGTCGAGCTCCTGGGCGACCGCGCCGAGGCGATCGTCTACCTGTACGCCAGCTGCGGCCGGGCCGCCGTCTACCCGCGCCTGGGCCGGGACGAGGCGCCACTGTTCCACGACCGGTTCACCGGCGAGGACCACACCCCGCCGGAGGAGGACCTGCGGGCCTTCCTCGCCATCACCGCCGCCAACGAGCTCGACGTGTTCATCCACAACGCCGAGCTGGCCGCCCGCTACGGAGCCGGCCTCTACGAACTCGTCTCCCGCAGCCGCACCTTGCTCCCGCCCCTCGCCTGGAAGGACTGGCAGGACTGGCATCACCGGCAGAGCAGCTCCACCTGACGATCCGTCACTCTCATACCCGCAGTCGAGACTTCGCCGACCGTTCACCCTCCACGCCGGAACCGCCGCGCGAGCACGGGACGTTCTAGAACGCGGGAGGGATACAGACATGACAAAGAAGCCGTACCGCCTGGCCGCCACCGCGCTCGTTCTGCTCGTGGCGGCCCCCTTGTTGACCGCGTGCAAGAACACCGACCAGGCCCTCGACTGCGGGAAGCGGGCGATCAGCCTCACCGGCGACGTCCAGGACCTCACCGACTCCGCGCTCAACGTCGGCCAGATCACCGACGAGAGCCGGCGCAAACACACCGTCACGGCCCTCAAGAAGATCGTCGAGGACGTCAAGAAGATCCGCCAGGACGGGGACGGCAAGGTGGACGCGGCGGCCGACAAGCTGTCCAAGGCCGTGGACAACGCCCAGACCGCCGTCTCCAAGGGCAAGGAACCCGACTTCGGGCCGATCGGCGACGCCGCCGGCGAGCTGACCAAGGCCTGCGCCGGAGCCTGATCCCCGCACAGCCGCCACCCGGGCCGGGAGCGCCGAACCACCGGGCGCTCCCGGCACCCGCACCGCCCGAGCACCCCCGGGACATCCCCGAACACCCCCGGGACATCCCCGAGCGCCCCCGGGCACCCCGGCCTGTCGCCACCGCACCGAGGCCCGCACGCGGTAGGAATGGGCACCGGACCGAACCGCACCCCGGAGGCACCGGTGAACCACCCGATCCTCGACCAGATCCGCCGCCTGCGCGCCGAGTTGGCCCCCGGCGACACCGCGCCCGCCCTGGTCACCGCGCTCGCCGCCGACACCGCCCCGCTCTCCGCGGTGGCCGAACTCGCCGCCCAGCAGCAGCGGATCATCACCTCGGACCGGCGCAGCCTGCTGCTGCTCGCCACCCGCTGCGCCGACCGGCCGCTCGGCGCCTGGTACGTCACCCTCGCCGGGGGCGAGAGCGCCGCCCTGCGCACCCTGCCCGCCCTGGCCGAAGCCTGCGGCCTGGACCACCGGGCGGTCGCCGCCCGGGTGCCACTTCCCGGCTGCCAGGCCTACCCGTCCTACCTCGCCTGGCTCGCCCTGAACGCCCCGCCGCCGGCCGCAGCCGCCGCCCTGGTGGCCAACTTCGCCGCCTGGGGCGGCTATTGCGCCACGATCGCCGCGGCGCTGCGCCGCCACCACGGCTTCTCCGACGAGGCCTGCGCCTTCTTCGACTTCTTCGCCCAGCCGGCCCCCGAACTGGAACAGCAGGCCGCCGACGCCCTCGGCCCCGACCCGCTGGACGACCCCACGCTGGCCGCCGCCCGGGAGTACGGCCTGCTGCTCCAGGCCTACGAGCACCTGTTCTGGGACACCCTCGGCGGGTGACTCACGCCTGCCAGTGCGGCTTTCCGCTGACCATCCGGCAGTAGATCATCCGCCCGTTGGCGTCGTGGGTGCTCCGGCCCAGGTCGTCGTTGCGGCAGAACTGGCCGGCCGCGTAGCAGTTGCCCGCGTTGGAGCGGAGCTCGCACTCGGTGCCGCCCGCCGCCTGGGTGTGCTGCGGCTGCGGGTCGTTCGGCGGCTGGGCGGTGGTGACCTTGGGCTGCGGCTTGGCGGACGGCGTCTGCGGGTGCGCGGCGGGCGGGGCGGACGGCGGCGGGGCGGACGCGACGGGCGGCGCCGAGGGGGTGACCACCGGCGGCGCCGGGACCGTCGGGCTCGCCGCGGTGGGCGTGGCGGGAGCCGGCGTGGCCGCGACGGTCGGGGAGGAGGTCGGCGTGGCGTCCGCCGCCGACGGGTCGCAACCGGTCAGCGCCAGGCCGACGGTGAGGACGAGTCCGGCGAATCCGGCCAGGCCGGCCGTCCTGCGGCGCCCGGATATCGGTGAAGCCATGAGGGGGGAACGCTCCGTTCCGTTGGTCCGTACGGGTGAGGCGTGCGATTCAAGCAGAGTCCGCACACGCCGTGAGCACCGTTTCCCCACTCGTTGGCGGATCGAGATCTTCCGGCCACCGCGTCGAGCCTTCCGCGGGGGTATAGCGCCGGAGCGCGGGGCGTTACGACATGTTCCGGACATGCCAATCGGATCGCTACGGTTCCGGCAACCCCCACGCCGAACGAGGAGACCCCATGCTCCGGATCCGTGCGCTGGCCGTCGCCGCAGCCTTCGCGACCGTCGCGCTCACCGCAGCACCCGCCGTCAGTGCACCCGCTGACGACCCGTCCGTCACGGCCGCCCTGGCCGCCACCCCCACCCGCACCGCGGCCGTGCCCACCGCCCTGCTGCACGCGATGCAGCGCGACCTCGGGCTCGCCCCGCAGGCCGCCGCCGACCGGATCGCCCGCGAGGGCCGCGCCACCGCCGTCCAGCACGCCCTCACCCAGGCGCTCGGCGAGCGCTGGGCCGGCGCCTGGATCGACGGACCGCAGGCCGACCTGGTGGTCGCCACCACCGACGCCTCCGCCGCCCGGACCATCACCGCCCACGGCGGCCGGGCCACCGTCGTCCGGCACGCGCTGGCGTCCCTGGACCGGGCCAAGGACGCGCTCGACCGCGCCTCCCGGGCAGCCGCCCCGGACGCCACCCCGCTCTGGTACGTCGACGTCCGCTCCAACGCCGTCGTGGTGCAGTCCGCCGACGACGCCCGCACCGGGGCCTTCCTGGACCGGGCCGGGGTGGACCGCTCCGTGGTCCGGGTCGAGCGGGCCACCGCCGCACCCCGGCCGCTCGCCGACCTGCACGGCGGGGACGCCTACTACATCGACAACGCCGCCCGCTGCTCGATCGGCTTCCCGGTCACCCAGAACGGCCAGCCCGGCTTCGTCAGCGCCGGCCACTGCGGCCAGCCCGGCTCCAACGCCACGACCTCCGACGGCAGTTCGATCGGCACCTTCCAGGGCTCGACCTTCCCGGGCAACGACTACTCCTGGGTGGCCGCCGGATCCGACTGGACGGCCCAGCCGCAGGTGAACGACTACGCCGGCGGCACGGTCACGGTGGGCGGCTCGTCCGAGCAGGCGGTCGGCGGCTCGGTCTGCCGCTCCGGTTCCACCACCGGCTGGCACTGCGGCACCGTCCAGGAGCTGAACGCCACCGTCAACTACCAGGAGGGCAGCGTCTACGGCCTCACCCGCACCGACGTGTGCGCCGAACCGGGCGACTCCGGCGGCTCGTTCATCTCCGGCAACCAGGCCCAGGGCGTGACCTCGGGCGGCTCCGGCGACTGCACCTCCGGCGGCGAGACCTACTTCCAGCCGGTCAACCCGATCCTCAGCACCTACGGCCTGACCCTGGCCACCGGCTGACCCGCCCGGGGCCGGTGGGTTCCCCCACACCCACCGGCCCCGGCCCCACACCACCGACCCCGGCGCCCCACCTACGGACCCAGCCCCACACCTACGGCCCCGGCCTCACAACTCCGCCGTCCGACGCTCGAACACCTCGGGACGCGCCGTCTCCAACGCCGTGGCCACCGCGCCCAGGAGCACCGCCTCCTCCCCCAGCAGGCTCGGGGCGAGCGTCGGACGCATCGGCGCGAAGCGGCGCAGGGCCCGCTCCAGCGGTTCCAGGAGCAGGTCCGCGCTGCTGCCGATCCCCCCACCGAGCACCAGCAGGTCCGGGTCCAGCACGGCGGACAGCACCGCCACCGCGTACGCGAGCCGCTCCGCCTCCCACTCCACCGCCCGCAGCGCCGCGTCCTCCCCGGCCCGGGCCCGTTCGAAGACCTGCTTGGCGGTCAGCCGGCTCCGGCCCTTCCCCGCCAGCCCGAACTCCCGGGCGGCACGCACCACCGCGTCCGCCGCCGCCTCCTCCTCCAGCGTGGTCACGGCCGGCTCACCCGGGCGGGCGGGCAGCGGCACCAGGCCGATCTCGCCGAGCGCGCCGTGCGCACCGAGCAGCAGCTCGCCGTCCTTCACCACCCCGACCCCGAGGCCGGTGCCGACCAGCAGGTAGGCGAACATCCGGCTGCCGCGCCCGGCTCCCAGGGTGTACTCGCCGAGCGCGGCCAGGTTGGCGTCGTTGGCCACCGTCACGGCCGTGCCCAGGCCCTCGCCGATCCGGTCGAACAGCCCCGGCCGGCCCCAGTCGGGCAGGCTGGTGGCGTACCGGAGGCCGCGCCGCTCCTCGTCCCACACCCCGGGCGTGCCGATCACCGCATGTACGAGGCCCCCGGCGGCCAGGCCCGCCTCGGCGGTCGCCTCCCCCGCGGCGGCGACCACCGCGTCCGCGACGGCGTCCGCGGTCCGCCCCCGGTTGGGCACGTCCCGCCGGGCGACCACGGTGCCGGCCAGGTCCGCCACGGCGACCCGCAGCCGGGCCCGGCCGACGTCCACGCCGAGCACGTGACCGGCCGTCGGGTCGACCTCGTAGAGCACCGCGGTGCGGCCCCGCTCCGGGGCCACCCGCCCGGCCTCGCGGACCAGCCCGGCCTGCTCCAGGTCGGCCAGCGCGGCGGACACGGTCGGCTTCGACAGGCCGGTGTCCCGGGCCAGTTGGGCCCGCGAGGTACCGCCACCGGTGCGCAGCAGCTCCAGCAGCAGCCACTCGTTGTTGCTGCGCAGCCGCTGCCGGTTCCACGGCACCCCGGGGGCCCCTGCCGCCGGACGACTGGTCGGCTGGTGGGGGCTCATCGGTTCCTCCGGTCTGGGCTGCTGACGGGCCGCTCCTGGCGGTCCGTTGCCTGCGAACGGCGCTGTGGCACCGTCTGCGGCACCCGGTGTCGGGCGCCGCCGCCCAAGTATGACCGTTGATCACCCGCGACCCGTCGCCCGGACCGCCCGGGACAGCCCGGAACCGCACGCACCCCGGCGCCCCAACCCCGCGCCCCGCACCCCGGCACCCCTCCCGACGTCAGGCGCCGCCGGTCGCGACCCACCCGCCGGTCATCGCCCCCACCGCCGAACCGTCCAGGTCGGCCAACTTGACCCCGACGAAGGCCCGGGCCGCCTCGGAGGTCTGCACCCGCAGCGGCGGCCGCTCGGCGGTGAGCACGTCGACGATCGGCGCGGCCGCCTCCTCGGGGGTCTGGGCGCTGCCGAAGGCCTTCAAGGTCCGGTCGACGTACGCCTCCAGGGCGGGGCCGTACGGGCCGGCGGCGGCCACCAGCGCGGGCACGTCGATGCCCTGGTTGCCGATGAACTCGCTGGCCACCGCGCCCGGTTCGACCACGGTGACGGCCACCCCGACGGCGGCGGCGACCGGTGCCAGCGACTCCATGAAGCCCTCGACGGCGAACTTGGCTGCGCAGTAGGCCTCGTTGAAGGGCTGCCCGACCATCCCGCCGACGCTGGTCACGGTGACCACCCGGCCGCCGGCGGCGCGCAGGTGCGGCAGCGCCGCCCTGGTCACCTCGACCACGCCGAAGTAGTTGACCTCCATGGCGGCGCGCACCGGCGCCATGCCGTCCTGCTCGACGGTGCCGACGAAGCCCGCGCCCGCGTTGTTGACCACGGCGTCCAGCCGCCCGTGCCGCTCGACGACGACGCCGAGGCAGTCCGCGACGGAGGCGGGGTCGGTGACGTCCAGCCGCTCGATCTCGATCCGCTCGGCGACGCCCGCCTCCTCCGCCGCGCGCAGCAGGTTCCCGGCCCGGCCGGTGTCGCGCATGGTGGCGACGACCCGGAAGCCGGCCCGGGCGGCGGCCACGGCGGCGGCGAGGCCGATTCCGGAGGAGGTGCCGGTGATCAGGACGATCCGGGTGCCGTTCATCGGGGTGACTGCCATGCGGGCCCTCCTCGCGGCCGCCGGACGGTTCCGGACGGCCATGACTGTGTGCGTGTGCACGCACTCTACAAGTGCGTGTGCGCGCACGCAACCGGGCACGCTTCGCTACAACACCGTCTCCGAGCGGTCAAGGTTTCACCCAGTTGTGGGCGTGCCGCGCCCCGACGCGTGATCATGGGCCTATGCACTTCCGGCACGGGCCCCGCGCAGAGGGCACCCCGCCCCCGGACGAGGACCCCGCCTCCGAACCCTCCGGCCACGACCCTGGTCACGACCCTGGCCACGACCCCGGGAACGACCCCGACCTGCTCCGCGAGCTGCTCGCCACCGCCCCGGTCGGTGTCGCCCTGCTCGACGACCAGCTGCGCTGGCACCACCTCAACGCGTTCACCACCGTCACCGGCCTGCGCCGCGCCGACCTGCTCGGCCGCGCCGCCGCGACCACCCCCTTCGCCGGTGCCGTCGCCACCCTGCGCCGCGTCCTCGCCGACGGCCGCGACCGCGAGCACGTCACCGGCGGCCCCGACAGCGCGGGCGCCCCCGTGCCGCCCGGACTGCGGGTGCGCTACCGGCCGCTGCGGCACGGCGGGCGGACCACCGGCGTGATCGTCGTGGTCCTGGACGACCCCGACCCGGCCCGCGCGCAGCTGCGCGAGCTCGAACAGGCCCGCGCCCGGCTCGCCCTGCTGGACGCCGCCGCCGAGCGGATCGGCACCACCCTCGACATCCGCACCACCTGCGCCGAACTCGCCGCCTTCACCGTGCCCGCCCTCGCCGACCTCGCCGTCGTCGACGTGCTGCCGCCCGAGGCCGAACCCGCCCGCCCGGGCCGGGCCGGTGCCCAGCGGCTGCACCGCGCCGCGGTCCGGGCCGTCCCCGGACTCGACGCCGCCCTCGCCGAACTGGCCCGCCCCGGCGAGTCCGTGCGCCACCGCGAGGGCTCGGCCGCGGCCCGCGGCCTGGCCGGCGGCGTCGCCGTGCTCACCGCACCCGGCCCCGCCGACGCCTGCCCGGCGGGCACCGCCTCACTGCTGGTCCTGCCGCTCGCCGCCCGCGGCCACCTGGTCGGGGTGCTCACCCTCGGCCGCACCGCCGCCACCCCGGCCTTCACCCCGGACGAGGCCGCCATGCTCGGCGACCTCGCCGCCCGCGCCGCCACCGGCATCGACAACGCCCGCAGCTACACCCGCTCCCAGGGCATCGCCCTGGAACTCCAGCGGGCCCTGCTGAGCGAGCCCGGCAATCCGCACCAGAACCTCGCGCTGGCCTCCCGCTACCTGCCCTCCGGCAGCAGCTCGGTGGTCGGCGGCGACTGGTACGAGACGGTCCGGCTGCCCTTCGGCCGCACCCTGCTGGCCATGGGCGACGTGATGGGGCACGGCGTCGAGGCGGCCGTCGACATGAGCCACTACCGCTCGGCGCTGCGCGACGTCGCCGGCATGGACCTGCCCCCGCACCGGATCCTGCGCCAGCTCGACCACGTGATCTCCGCCGACGACACCGCCCGCCCCGCGACCTGCCTGCTGGCCCTCGCCGACCCCGGCCGCGCCCGCTGGACCTTCTCCAGCGCCGGCCACCTGCCGCCCGCCCTGATCACCCCGGACCACCCCACCGAACTGCTGGCCGTCCCCACCGGCCCGCCGCTCGGCACCGGCTTCGGCGGCTACGAGCAGTCCACCCACCCGCTCGACCCCCGGCAGACCCTGCTGCTCTACACCGACGGCCTGGTGGAGCGGCGGCACGAGGACATCGACACCTCGCTGGAGCGCCTCGCCGCCCTCCGGCTCCCCGCCACCGGCGACCTCGACGAGCTGCTCGACGCCGTCCTGCACTCCCTCGCCCCGCCCCCGGCACCCGCCGCGGAGGACGACATCGCCCTGCTCGCCGCCCGGCCCAGGGCCCGCTGACGGCCGGCCCGCCGGCCTACTCCTCGCTCCGCGCCACCGACCCGGCCCACCCCTCCGCCGTCCTACTCCTCGAACCAGACCACCAGCCGGACGTGCTGCTCCCCGTGCACCTCGGCGAGGGTGCGTAGCACCGTCCACACCGGCCGCCACGGCCCGTCCGCGGGAACGGCGTCGCGGCGCCGGTCGCGCTCGGCCCGGAAGACCAGCGGTCCGGTGTCCCACTCGGTGCCCTCCGCCCAGTGCTCGCCGAGCCGACCGAAGTCGAAGGTCCGGCTGTCGATCCCGGCGGCCCGGGCGAAGGTCCGGCTCCAGTCCTCCCGGCGGACCGGCTCCAGCGAGCCGTCGGGCCGGCGCCGGTACCGGGCGATCCTGGTCGCCCGGGGCAGCGCCGGCTCGTCCCAGTCCACCGCGAGCACCTCGTCCCAGCCCAGCCAGGTGGCACCGAAGGCCGCCGGACCCCAGGAGGCGTGCCCGGCGCGGGTGGTGGCCGAGGCGTCCGCGGGCAGGCCGCGGGTACCGACCACCGGCCGCCAGTGGCCGTGCGGGTCCCGGACCCCGAAGAGGCAGGCGAAGGAGCCGTAGTCCCTGGTCGGCCCGAGCAGGGACAGGTCGACGGCCGCCTGCCAGGCCCGCTCCCCGGGGTCGAGGCCGGGGGCCCAGGTGCGGCACTCCACGAAGCCCCGGATGTCTGTTCCCATGGACCGGATCATGCCCGGTCCGCCGGTACCCCCGCAGCCGGATTTCCGCCCCGCCGGGCCGGGCCCCACCCGGCCTCCCGCTCAGGCCCCACCCAGCCTCCGGGTCGGACCTCAGGCCTTCACGAGGGCCTTCGCGAGGGCCTGCTCGACATCCGCCCACAGGTCCTCCGGGTGCTCGATGCCCACCGAGACCCGCACCGTCCCCGGGCCGATGCCCGCCGCCGCCAGCTCCTCGTCCGACAGCTGCCGGTGCGAGGTACTGGCGGGGTGGACCACCAGGGTGTGGACGCCGCCCAGCGAGGGTGCCAGTGCGGCCAGCCGGACGGACTCGGTGAAGGCCCGGGCCGCCTCCCGGCCGCCCGCCAGGTCGAAGGCCAGCACGCCGCCGTGGCCGTCGGGCAGCAGGCGGCGGGCGAGTTCGTGGTCGGGGTGGTCGGGCAGGCCCGGGTAGTGGACGGCGTCGACGGCCGGGTGGGCGGCCAGCCGGGAGGCCAGGTCGAGCGCGGTGTCGCAGTGGCGGCGGACCCGCAGCGCCAGCGTCTGGAGGCCGCGCAGGGTCAGCCAGGCGGCGAAGGGATCGGCGCTGGCGCCGAGTTCGGTCCCGTGGTGCCAGACCTTCCGGTGCAGTTCGGGGTCGGCGAAGACGGCGACCCCGGCCAGCACGTCCGAGTGCCCGCCCAGGTACTTGGTGGCCGAGTGCACCACCACGTCCGCGCCGTGCTCGATCGGGCGGCACAGCAGCGGGGTGGCGAAGGTGTTGTCGACCACGCTGAGCACCCCGGCCCGCTTGGCGACGGCGATCAGCCCGGGCAGGTCGGTGACCCGGGTGGTGGGGTTGGAGACGGTCTCCAGGTGCAGCAGCCGGGTGGTGGGCCGCAGCGCCGCCGCCACCTCGTCCGGGTCGGAGCCGGAGACGTGGGTGACCTCGACGCCCCACCGCTGCGCGAGGTCGGCCAGCAGCGCGAACGTCCCGCCGTACAGGCTCCGTTGGGCGATCAGGTGGTCGCCGGAGCGCAGCAGGGCGAGCAGTACGGTGCTGATCGCGCCCATTCCGGAGGCGGTGGCGAGCGCCCCGGTGCCGCCCTCCAGGTCGGCGACGGCGTCCTCCAGCGAGCGGACGGTGGGGTTGCCGTAGCGGTTGTAGACGAACGCCCCGTCGGGGCCGGCGAAGGAGGCGGTGAGCGCCTCGCTGGTCTCGAAGGCGTACAGGTGGCCCTGGTGCAGCGGGACGCCCATCGGCCGGGCGCCGCCGAGTCCGGCCAGCGGCGGGTGGACGATCCGGCTCTCGGGGCGCAGCGTGGCGGCGGCGGGGTTGCGCGGGAGGTCGCTCATGCCGCTCATCCTGGGGCGCGGCGGTCGGGCGGGACAGGGCCAATCACCGCCGGGTGGCCCGGCCCGGCGCCGTGTCGGCGCCCGGGCCGGCCGCCCCGGAACCGGCCCAGCGGCTCAGCGGTTCATCAGCTCAGCGGTTCAGCGGCCCAGCGGTTCAGCGACGACGGAAGAGCTTCCGCACCAGGTGAACGATGCCCCAGATCACCAGGATGATGAACAGGATGATCAGAATGACCACGACCAGCAGGAACTTGCCGAGCTTGGCGAAGAAGCCGGACTTCTTCTTCTCCTCCTTGGCCGCGACGTGCGCGACCTGCCGGTCCTGCGCGCCCTGAACGCCCTGGGCGGCGGCGCCGACGGCAACGGGCACCTGGGCGGCGGCGGCCGCCGGTCCCCCGGCAACGGCCGTGCCGCTCGCGGCGGTCCGGGGTGCGGCCACCGCCGTCGCGCTCGACGCCGCGGCGCTGAGGCCGACGGCGGCCAGCAGTGCCACCAGGGCGCCGGCTATCGAACGTGCGATCCGGTGAGTCATCGTGCTCCTCGTGCGGGTACGGAGCGACGGAGATGAGACCCGGTCGACCTTCTCTCATGGTCTGACCAGTATTTTTCTCATCTGCGCCTAGTATGCTCCTCTGGAAGTTCTACAGCCGTGTAAAAGTTTAGCGGCGGAACGACCCGGATCGACACTCCGACCCAGGACCACGCAAGCCACCGCTCCGTCGGGGGTTCCGTGGCAACTGTGGAGGATGACGCCGTGTCGGGTCGCAGGGGTTCCACCGAGGGCGAGAATTCGTCGCACCGGGCCGGTGGACGCAGAGCGGCGAACCGCAAGCCCGCTACGGGCGGGGACGGTTCGGCCAAGGACGGTTCGACGAAGGACGGTTCCGTCGAGGACGGCCCGGGCAAGGCGATACCCGACGCCCGCCCCGGCGGCCGGGCCAAGCCGAAGCCCAAGCGCAGCACCAAGCAGAAGGTGCTCTGGGTCACGGCCGGCTGCACCGCGCTGCTGGTCCTCGCCGGCGGCGCCGTCTACTACCGCCTGAACAGCAACATCACCACCTTCGACCGCGACGCCCTGAGCAAGGACCGCCCCGAGGCGGCCGCCCCGGACGCCCAGGGCCGCACCCCGGTCAACGTCCTGATGATCGGCTCGGACAGCCGCGGCAACGGCAACAGCAACCTGGGCGGCGGCGGGGACGACGGCGCCCGCTCGGACACCGCGATCCTGCTGCACATCTACGCCGACCACAAGCACGCCGTCGGCATCTCGATCCCCCGTGACTCCCTGGTCGACATCCCGCCGTGCAAGCTGCCCAACGGCAAGTGGACCAAGGAACAGACCAATGTGATGTTCAACAGCGCGTTCTCGGTCGGCAACACCGACCAGGGCAACCCGGCCTGCACCCAGAACGCCGTCGAGAAGCTCACCAACCTGCGCATCGACCACACCATCGTGGTGGACTTCGGCGGCTTCGCCGCGATGACCACGGCGGTCGGCGGCGTCGAGGTCTGCCTGCCGAACAACGTCTACGAGGGGGACCTCAACCCCAACCTCGGCCACAAGGGCAAGCAGATCTTCGCCAAGGGCAAGCAGAAGGTCGAGGGCCAGTCCGCACTGGACTTCGTCCGGGTCCGGCACGGCATCGGCGACGGCTCCGACATCGGCCGCACCAAGCGCCAGCAGGCCTTCCTCGCCTCCCTCATCAAGGAGGTCAAGTCCCGCGGCATGGACCCGACCACCCTGCTGCCGCTCGCAGACGCGGCGACCAAGTCGCTGACCGTCGACCCCGACCTCGGCTCGGCCGCCAAGCTGATGTCCTTCGCCATGTCGATCAAGGACGTCGACCTGCACGACGTCAAGTTCCTCACCGCACCCTGGCGTTACGAAGGCCCCCGGGTCGCCCTGGTCCACCCCGACGTGGACCAGCTCTGGGCCGCGCTCAAGGCCGACCGCACCATCGACGGCCAGGACGCCAGCGCCCAGAGCCCGGCCGCCACCGACTCCGCCGCCCCCAGTACCCCGCCCGCGGCCACGCCCTCCCCCGCCGCGGCCGCCAGGAACGCGGACATCAAGGTCGCCGTCCTCAACGGCACCGGCGAGAGCGGCATCGGCAGCAAGGGCGCCGAGACCGTCAAGGGCGCCGGCTACACCGTCACCGCCGTCGGCAACGCGGCCGGCAAGGCCCGCAGCACCACCGTGGTCGAGTACGGCGCGGGCGAGCGCAGCAACGCCGAAGCCGTTGCCAAGCTCTTCCCCGGGGCGAGCGTCCAGGCCGGCGGCAAGGGCCTGAGCGTGGTGCTCGGCCACGACTTCGCCGCCGCCAACCCGGCCCCGGCCACCGGTTCGACCCCCGGCGCCCCCGCCGCCCCGGCCCCGCTGCCGAGCAGCGTCAGCGGCACCGCCCGCTCGGCCGACGACGACCCGTGCGCCAACGTGTCGTACGGCTGAGCCGCCCTCCCCGGGGCCGTCCCGCGAGCGACGGCCCCGGACGGACCGACGGGGCGCCCGCGGACCTCACC
>NZ_JBHWIV010000055.1:0-57458 GCF_042731675.1 Kitasatospora sp. NPDC059827
GGGCCCGGGGGGGTTCTCCGGGGGGGTCCGCGTGGGGGGGGGGGGGGCCCGGGGGCGGCCCCCCCCCCCCCGGGCCCCCCACCGCGTCCGGTCCTCAGCGGGACGACCGGAGGACCGTGGCCGGAGTCGCACGGTCGGAAGAACACGGTCAGAAGAACACCGACCGCCGCTGCACCAGCAGCTGGTACAGGGTGTGCTGGATGGTCTCGCGCACCTCGTCGGCCAGGTCGAAGACCAGCATCGGGTCGTCCGCCGCCTCCGGCGGATGGCCGTCGGTGGCGATCGGCTCACCGAAGCGGATCGTCCACTTGGTCGGCAGCGGCAGCATCCCGAGCGGCCCCAGCCACGGGAAGGTCGGCGTGATCGGCACGTACGGCAGGCCGAGCAGCCGGGCCAGCGTCTTCACGTTGCCGATCATCGGGTAGGTCTCCTCCGCCCCGACGATCGAGCAGGGCACGATCGGCACCCCCGCGCGCAGCGCCGAGGAGACGAAGCCGCCGCGGCCGAAGCGCTGGAGCTTGTAGCGCTCGGAGAACGGCTTGCCGATGCCCTTGAAGCCCTCCGGCCAGACCCCGACCAACTCGCCGCGCGCCAGCAGCGCCTGGGCGTCCTCGTTGCAGGCCAGGGTGTGGCCGGCCTTGCGGGCCAGCTCGTTGACGCCCGGCAGCACGAAGACCAGGTCGGCCGCGAGCATCCGCAGGTGCCGGCGGTGCGGGTGGTGGTCGTGGATGGCCACCTGGGTCATCAGGGCGTCCAGCGGGATGGTGCCGGAGTGGTTGGCGACGATCAGGGCGCCGCCCTCGGCCGGGACGTGCTCGATCCCCTGGACGTCGATCCGGAAGTACTTCTCGGCCAGCGGGCGCAGCAGCGAGAGCAGCACCTCCTCGGTGAGCTCCCGGTCGAAGCCGAACTCGTCGACCTCGTAGTCGCCGGTGATCCGGCGCCGCAGGAAGGCCAGCCCCTCGGTGGCCCGGCCCTCCCAGCCCTTGCCGAACAGCCGGGTGGCCGCCGGGCCGAGCTGGCCGGACAGCGCCCCGCCGACGGCCCCGGCGAGCCGGTCGGCCAGGCCGGGGGCCTGCGGCGAGCTCCAGCTGGGGGCGGACTCGATCGGGATGACCTTGGCCTCGCCCGGTGCGTTGTCGGCGGCGGCACTCATCGCGGGTTCAGCTCCTCGGGCGGCGGGTCGGTACGGCGGGGGCGGCCCCTTCGGGGCCGAGCAGGGCGGTCAGCCGGTCGGTGACGGCGGCCAGCCGCTCCGGCGGCAGCAGGCCGGGGCCCCGTGCGGCGGCGAAGTCGGCGAAGGCCTCCGGGGTGCTGAACGCCGGACGGTAGCCGAAGGTCTCCCGCAGCCGCGTGGTGTCCACCACCCGGCCGTGGGTGAGCAGCCGCAGCTGCTCGGGCGAGACGTCGACCAGCCGGGTCTGCCGGGCCAGCACGGCCATCCAGCTGACCGCGGGCAGCAGCAGCGGCAGGGTGGGGCGGCCGAGCCTGCGGGCGCACTGGGAGAGCAGCAGCACGCCCTCCCCCGCCACGTTGAAGGTGCCGGTGTTGACGGTGCCGGGCTCGGGCTCGCCGGCGGCCCGGCAGAGCACCGCGACGGCGTCGTCCTCGTGCACGAACTGCAGCCTGGGGTCGTAGCCGAGCACCGTCGGCAGCACCGGCAGCGCGAAGTACTCGCTGAGCGGGGTGTCGGCGCCCGGGCCGACGATGTTGGCGAAGCGCAGCACCGTCACCGCGACGTCCGGGCGGCGCCGGGCGAAGCCGCGGACGTAGCCCTCCACCTCGGCCGCGTCCTTGGCGAAGCCGCCGCCGGGCGGGTCCTTCGGCTGGATCCGCTCGCTGAACACCGCCGGGTCGCGGGGCGCGGAGCCGTAGACGCCGGTGGTGGACTTCACCACCAGCCGGCGCACCCCGGGCGCCTTCTGGCAGGCGCCGAGCAGCTGCATGGTGCCGATGACGTTGGACTCCTTCACCGCGGAGCGGTTGGTGGAACCCAGACCGGTGGCGCTGACGCTCAGGTGCACCACGGTGTCCACCCGGTGCTCGGCGATCACCCGGGAGACCGCGGGGCGGCGCAGGTCGAGCTGGTGGAAGGTGTACGGGGCGGCGGGCCCGTCCGGCTCCCGGGGCGGCAGCCGCGGCGGCTGCACGTCCACGCCGACGACCCGGTCCACCCCCGGGCGGCGACGGAGCTCGGCGGCGAAACGGGCACCGAGATGGCGTGCCACGCCGGTGACGAGCACGACCACACCCACGGTGCTGCACCCCATTCCCTCGACCCGAGCGGCCTGCGTGCACCGTACCGCGCCGCCCCACCGGGCCGTGAAACGACACCGCCCGCCCCGGGCCACGAGGGCCGGGACGGGCGGTGGAAGCGCTGGGCGCGCTCAGCGCGGCCGGGGGCGCTTACTTCTTGTTGCGACGCTGAACGCGGGTCCTCTTCAGAAGCTTGCGGTGCTTCTTCTTGGCCATACGCTTGCGACGCTTCTTGATGACAGAGCCCACGGAACAACCCTCGCTCACTGAGACTCTCGTCCGTGAGAGACGGAGTCCATACGACTGACGTGAGGGCCTAGCCTACCGTCCGCGTGGCCCGGGCCGTAATCGCGCTCCCTTGAAGCGGGAAACTCGCGGGAAATCCGGGGCGAACGGGGACGGATCCACGGCTGTGGACCCGCCCCCGACCGCCCCCTCGGCTACGCGCTCTCGAGCCGCACGTAGGACTCCTTGAGGTACTCGTGCACCGCCTGCTGGGGCACCCGGAAGGACCGTCCGACCCGGATGGCCGGCAGCTCTCCGCTGTGCACCAAGCGGTACACCGTCATCTTGGACACCCGCATGACCGCGGCCACCTCGGCCACGGTCAGGAAGACGACTTCCTGCAGGGGACGCTCGACGGAACTCATGACCATCACCCGACCCTTACCCGTGTGCAAGGCACCGGCTTCCCCTCCGGTGACTCCACCGGCACACGTGTATCCCCAGAGTAGTTATGGGTGGTACCAGTGGGAAGAGGGGAGGTGCAGTCCTCGTACGGTGAGAGATAGGACCGTTGCAGTACGTAGTCACTCGGCGGTTCGCCCCAGGGGGCGTACGCACGGCCCGGCCGGCGCGCGGCCGGGGCGGCTGATTCAGGCCAGCAGACCGTGGTGGGGGAACACCGCGCGGCGGGCCGCGAGGATGGCCTGATCGAGTCGGTCGGCCGGATCGTAACCCGAGTCGAAGTCGCGCCAGGACGGGCGGGCGCCGTCGGTCATCCGCAGCGGGGCCGGGCGGCGGGTGCGGCGGTAGACCTCGGCGCGCCAGGACTCGGGGGTCTCGGTGGCCGGGTCGACGGGCCGGCCGGCGGCGGTGGCGACCAGGTGGGTCCAGCTGCGCGGGACGACGTCCACCACGGCGTAGCCGCCCCCGCCGGTGGCCACCCAGCGGCCGCCGGTGAGCCGGTGGGCCAGCCCGTGCAGCTCCTCGGCGATCAGCCGCTGGGCGTCCACCGTGACGGCGAGGTGGGCCAGCGGGTCCTCCAGATGGGTGTCCGCGCCGTGCTGGGTGACCAGGACCTGCGGCCGGAAGGCGGCGAGCAGTTCGGGCACCAGGGCGTGGAAGGCGCGCAGCCAGCCGGCGTCGCCGGTGCCGGCGGGCAGCGGCAGGTTGGCGGCGGAGCCGGGGGCGTCCGGGCCGCCGGTCTCGGTGGGCCAGCCGGTCTGCGGGAAGAGCGTGGCCGGGTGCTCGTGCAGCGAGACGGTCAGGACCCGGGGGTCGTTCCAGAAGGCCTCCTGGACGCCGTCGCCGTGGTGGACGTCCACGTCGACGTAGGCGACCCGTTCGGCGCCGAGTTCGAGCAGCCGGGCGATCGCCAGGGCCGGGTCGTTGTAGACGCAGAAGCCGGAGGCCTTGCCGGGCATCGCGTGGTGCAGTCCGCCGGCGAAGTTGACGGCGTGCGGGGTCTCGCCGTGCCAGACCGCCTCGGCGGCGGCGACCGACTGGCCGGCGATCAGCGCGGCGGCCGAGTGGACGGCCGGGAACGACCAGTTGTCGTCGGTGCCGAGCCCGTGCCGGGGGTCCGACTGCTCGGGGTGGGCGGCGGCGTGCTTGACCGCCTCCACGTACTCCTTGGTGTGCACCAGCTGCAGGGTGGACTCCCCGGCGGCCGGCGCGGACCGCACCGTCACCCCGGGCCCGGTGGCGAGTCCGAGGGCCTCGACCAGGCGCATGGTCAGCGCGAGCCGGGCCGGGTCCATCGGGTGGCCGGGGCCGAAGTCGTAGGCGGTGACGGCCTCGTCCCAGTAGAGGTGCAGGCCGCAGGAGGAGTCACGCTCGGCTTCGGGCATGGCCTCCACCGTAGTGGGTGGGGGCGGCGGGCCCCGCCCGCCCCCACCGTCAGGCGGCGGCGGGGGCCGGCCGCGGTGCGGGTGCCGGGGCGAAGCGCTCGGCCAGCGGCAGCACGGCGAGCACCAGCAGCATCGGGGCGAGCAGCGCCCAGCGGTACGAGCCGGCGTCCGCGATCGCCCCGACCAGTGGTGAACCGACCAGGAAGCCCACGTAGTTGAAGAGGTTGAGCCGGGCCACGGCGGCGTCCGAGTCGGCCGGGAAGAGCCGGCCGCCGGCCGCGAACACCTGCGGGATGATCGCGCAGATGCCGAAGCCCAGCACGGTGAACGCGGCGATGCCCGCCCAGGGGGCGGGCGCCAGCGCGGCCAGCCCGAAGCCCAGCGCGGCCAGCGCGGCGCCGGAGCGCACCACCGGGACGGCGCCGAAGCGCTGCACCGCGCGGTCGCCCAGGAGCCGGCCGAGCAGCATCGCCACCATGTAGCCGAGGTAGGAGAGTTTGGCGAGGTCCTCCCGGCTGCCCAGGCCGTCGGTGAGGTACTTGACGCTGTAGTTGGAGACCGAGGCGTCCGCGATGTACGCGAAGGCCATCGCCAGGCAGAGCGGCAGCAGCGGGCGCCAGGGGATGGGCCGGGCGGCGGCCTCCGCGGCGTCCCGGACGGCGTCGCCGAGTTCGGCCGGTCCGGCGAACCTGGTGCCGGTCAGCACCGCGAGCGGGGCGACCACCGCCGCGGCCGTGCCGAACAGCACCGGCAGTCCCAGGTCGTAGTGCGAGCCGAGGCCGGCGACCGCGGCGCCGAGGATGCCGCCGAGGCTGAACGCCGCATGGAAGCCGATCATGATCGAGCGGCCGTAGCGGTGCTGGAGGCCGACCCCGAGCATGTTCATACTGGCGTCCAGCGCCCCCACCAGCAGCCCGAAGGCGCCCAGCGCGAGGGCCAGTTGCCACAGCGTGCCACCCAGCCCGGCGCCCGCCAGGCTGAGGCAGACGGCCGGCTGGACGACCCGCAGCACAGCCCGGGCGCCGGTGCGCTTCACCAGCTGCTCGGAGAGGATCGAGCCCACCCCGGCCAGGATCGGCACCGCGGCGAGGAAGACCGGCAGCAGGCCGTCGCTCAGCCCGTACCGGTGCTGGATCTCCGGGATGCAGGTGACCAGCAGCGCGAAGGTGGTGCCCTGGAGCAGGAAGCTGACGGCGAGCGCGGCCCGCCCGGCCCGCAGGCCGGGCGGGACGACAGGGGGGACGACGCTCATGCGGGACCTCGCTACTGGCCGGTAGAACGATGTTGGCCGAGAGCGTAGGGCGTGCGCCGCCTTTGCGGGAGGGGTCGCGCAGCGGTCATTTCCCGCCGGAGGCCAGCTCCCGGGAGCGGTCCCGGGCCGCCTCCAGGGCGCCGAGCAGCGCGGCCCGCACCCCGTGGTTCTCCAGCTCGCGGATCGCCGCGATGGTGGTGCCGGCCGGGGAGGTGACCGCCTCGCGCAGCTTGACCGGATGCTCGCCGGAGTCGCGCAGCATCACCGAGGCGCCGATCGCGGACTGCACGATCAGGTCGTGCGCCACCTGCCGGGGCAGGCCGAGCAGGATGCCCGCGTCGGTCATCGCCTCGACCAGGAAGTAGAAGTAGGCCGGGCCCGAGCCGGACAGCGCGGTGGCCGCGTCCTGCTGGGCCTCCGGCAGCCGCAGCGCCTTGCCGACCGAGCTGAAGATCTCCTCGGCGCGCGCCAGGTGCTCCTCCCGGGCGTGCGAGCCGCCGGAGATGACGCTCATCCCCTCGTCCACCAGCACCGGCGTGTTGGGCATCACCCGCACCACCGGGGTGCCGGCCGCGAGCCGCTCCTCGAACCAGGCGGTCGGGACGCCGGCCGCCGCCGAGATCACCAGCCGGTCCGGGCTGATGTGCGGGGCCAGCTCCTCCAGCAGGGCGCCCATGTCCTGCGGCTTGACCGCGAGGATCAGGGTGTCGGCGAGCTTGGCGGCCTCGGCGTTGGAGACGGCCACCACGCCGTAGCGGTCGGCGAGTTCGGCCGCGCGCTCGGGGCGGCGGGCGGTCACCAGGACGTCCGCCGGGTCGGTGCCGGCCCGCAGCAGACCGGAGAGCAGGGCCTCGCCGATCTTGCCGGTGCCCAGGAAGGCGATCTTCTGTCCGTGTGCTGCGCTGCTGCCCATGGTCCGCTCCTTGCCTCGGTACTGCGGCCATCCTCGCACCGCCCGGCGGCGCCCGTCCGGACCGTCCGGTCCGTGGTCCGCGGGGCTCCGGCGGGCCGGGGACGGCCCGGGAGCACCGGAAGGGTCCGGGCGCGCGGGCTTTGCCCCTAGGGAGAAAACTCGGGGGTTTCCCCTATGGCCTCCGGGCCCGGGCGGGCGCACCGTGGAGCCATGGCACACGACGAAATGTCCCGACGTGAGAACCGGCAACTCGCCGACGCCTCGGCGACGATGGGCCCGTGGCGGACGGCCGCGGGAGTCGGTGCGGTGGTGGGCGCGACCGCCCTGGGGGTCGAGGCGATCTCCGGGGACTGGTCACTGGCCATGCTGGCCGGACCGGCCGGCTGGGCCCTGTTCTTCCTCTTCCTGGTCGGCACCGTCGGCGGTCAGCTGCGCCGCGACACCACCGACCGGCGGCTGCGCCGCTGGGCCGACGCGCACCCGTGGCAGTCGGCGCTCCCGGCGGCCGGCGGACTGCTGGTGCTGAACACCCTGGCGCAGTACTTCCTCGGCGACAGCGGGCTGTTCGGGTCCTTCTTCATCTCGCTGCTGCCGGCCGGCCTGCTGCTGGTGATCGCCGGGGTGGTGGGCTCGGTGAAGCAGGCCCGCGGCAAGGGCTAGGGCCCGGGCGCCGGGTCGGCGGTCAGCGCTTGCGCTTGCCGCCGGGTCGGCCGCTGCGGCCGGTCTGGCGCTTCTCGTACTGCTCGACGGCCTTCCGGTGGGCGTCCCGCCGGACGGCCTCGCCGGGGGCCTCGACCAGGCTGCGGGCGAAGTAGGCGGCCAGGCTGCCGACCCCGCCGATCAGCCAGACGGCGCCGAGCGACTTGTCCTCGGCCATCCAGCCGGTCAGCTGGTCCCTGCCCTCGGTGAGGACCTTCCAGGTGCGCCGGACGGCCATCAGCGAGCAGACCGCGATGGCGGCGGTCAGCAGCCCGTTCAGGAAGCCGCCGCTCTCGGAGAGGGCGATGCCCTCGACGCCGAAGCGCAGCACCAGTGCGGCGGCGGCGGTGGCGGCCAGGGCGCCGACCGAGACGCCGACCCGGCGCAGCCAGTAGCCGTTGTCCCGGTGGAGCCAGGAGGTGCCGAAGAAGCGGATCGGCTCCGGCTCGGGGGCGCCGGCGGGCTTGGGGGCGGGGGTGGGGGGCTGCTCGCTCACGTCGTCGATTATCACCCGGGCACCGCGGAACGAGGGAGGAGCCGTCCCGGGCGGGACGGCTCCTCCGGGGCGTGCGGGGTCAGCCGAGCTTGCTGACGTCCCGGACGGCGCCCTTGTCGGCCGAGGTGGCCATCGCCGCGTAGGCCCGCAGCGCCTGGCTGACCTGGCGCTCGCGGTTCTGCGGCCGGTAGCCGTGCCCGGCCTCCAGCGCCCGACGGCGCTCGGCGAGGACCTCGTCCGGGACCTCCAGGGAGATCGTCCGGGCCGGGATGTCGATGGCGATGGTGTCGCCGTCCTCGACCAGCGCGATGATGCCGCCGGAGGCCGCCTCCGGGGAGGCGTGGCCGATGGACAGGCCCGAGGTGCCGCCGGAGAACCGGCCGTCGGTGATCAGCGCGCAGGCCTTGCCGAGGCCGCGGCCCTTGAGGAAGGAGGTCGGGTAGAGCATCTCCTGCATGCCCGGGCCGCCCTTGGGGCCCTCGTAGCGGATGACGACGACGTCGCCCTCCTTGATCCGCTTGGCGAGGATCGCCTCGACCGCGGCCTCCTGGGACTCGCAGACCACCGCCGGGCCGCTGAACGTCCAGATGGACTCGTCGACGCCGGCCGTCTTCACGATGCAGCCGTCCTCGGCGAGGTTGCCGTACAGCACGGCGAGGCCGCCCTCGACCGAGTAGGCGTGCTCGACGCTGCGGATGCAGCCGCCGGCGGCGTCGGTGTCCAGCGACTCCCAGCGCTCGGACTGCGAGAAGGCCTCGGCGGAGCGCTTGCAGCCGGGTGCGGCGTGCCACAGCTCGACGGCCTCGGCGGAGGGCGAACCGCCGCGCACGTCCCAGGTCTTGAGCCACTCGGCGAGCGAGTCGGAGTGCACGGTGTGGACGTCCTCGTTGAGCAGCCCGCCCCGGTACAGCTCGCCGAGGATGGCCGGGATGCCGCCGGCCCGGTGCACGTCCTCCATGTAGTACGAGCCGTTGGGCGCGACCTTGGACAGGCAGGGCACCCTGCGGGAGACCGCGTCGATGGCCCGCATGTCGAAGTCCAGCTCGGCCTCCTGGGCGGCGGCGAGCAGGTGCAGGATGGTGTTGGTCGAGCCGCCCATGGCGATGTCCAGGGCCATGGCGTTCTCGAAGGCGGCGCGGCTCGCGATCGCGCGCGGCAGCACCGAGGCGTCGTCCTGGCCGTAGTGGCGGTTGGTGATCTCGACGACCGTGCGCCCGGCCCGCTCGTACAGCGCCCGGCGGGCGGTGTGGGTGGCGAGCACCGAGCCGTTGCCGGGCAGCGAGAGGCCGATCGCCTCGGTGAGGCAGTTCATCGAGTTGGCGGTGAACATGCCCGAGCAGGACCCGCAGGTCGGGCAGGCGTTCTCCTCGATGATCGCGATGTCCTCGTCGGAGACGTTCTCGTTGACCGCCTGGGAGATCGCGTCGATCAGGTCCAGCTTGCGCACGGTGCCGTCGACCAGGGTGGCCTTGCCGGCCTCCATCGGACCGCCGGAGACGAACACGGTCGGGATGTTGAGGCGCAGCGCGGCCATCAGCATGCCGGGGGTGATCTTGTCGCAGTTGGAGATGCAGATCAGCGCGTCGGCGCAGTGCGCGTTCACCATGTACTCGACCGAGTCGGCGATCAGGTCGCGCGAGGGCAGCGAGTAGAGCATGCCGCCGTGGCCCATCGCGATGCCGTCGTCGACGGCGATGGTGTTGAACTCGCGCGGGATGCCCCCGGCCTCCTTGATCGCCTCGGAGACGATCCGGCCGACCGGCTGGAGGTGGGTGTGGCCGGGGACGAACTCGGTGAAGGAGTTGGCGACCGCGATGATCGGCTTGCCGAAGTCCTCGCGGGCTACGCCGGCGGCCCGGAGAAGCGCCCGGGCGCCTGCCATGTTGCGACCGTGGGTGACCGTACGGGACCTCAGCTCGGGCACTGTGCTCCACTCCTTCGGGGCTCTCGCCGACGCCCCGCCGGTGATCAGGGTGCGGGGGCCGTTGTGGCTTACGAGCCTACGCCCGCCGTCCGGCCGGCGGACGGCGCGTCCGCGATGCGGGCAGCCGGGGCGGGGTGCGTACGGGGACCGGCGGCGGACGGACGGGCGGGCGGCATGCGGGCGGGCGGCGGGCGGGCGGGCGGCATGCGGGCGGGCGGGCGGCGGACGGGCGGCGTGCGGTCAGGCCGGCTTGACGGCCACGGTGAGGTCCAGGGTGAACGGTTCTGCGACCACGCCGTCCGGGAACTCGACGGCCATCGCCGCCCGCTCGGCGGCCAGCACCGGGGCGCGCTCCTCGGGGCTGAGCGAGGCCAGGTAGGAGCGGGAGGTCAGGTCGGTGAGCACGTGCTCGACGGTGACCTGCCGCTCCCAGCGCAGCACCGTCCGCTCGACCACCAGGCCGGCCGGGGCGAAGTGCCGGGTGTGGCCGCTGATCCCGCCGTAGCCGCGGTAGCGGCCGGGCAGCGCGGCGGCCAGCCGCTCGGCCCGGGCCCGGACCCACGGCACGGTCTCGTCGTGCACGTTCCACCAGGTGGCCAGGGCGCCGCCCGGCCGCAGCACCCGGAGGGCCTCCGGGACGGACCGCTCGGGCCTGGTCCAGTGGAAGGCCTGGGCGTAGCCGATCAGGTCGGCGGAGGCGTCGTGGAAGGGCAGGTCGTCGCCCGTCCCGCGGACCAGCGGCAGGGCCGGCGAGGAGGCCAGGAACTGGGCGGCCATGCCGTCGCTGGGCTCGACGGCGACGACCTCGGCACCCCGGGCGGCCAGCAGCCGGGTCGCGATGCCCGTCCCGGCGCCGACGTCCAGGACCCGGGCGCCCTTGAGGCCGCGACCCCAGATCCGCTCCACCGCGTCGAACAGCTCGTCGGGGTAGCCGGGGCGGCCCCGGTCGTACTCGGCGGCGACCGCGCCGAAGCTCACGGCGAGTTCCCGGTAGTCCCGATCCTCCGTCATGTCTCCCCCTCCGAGCGGCAGTTCGGGCCCGGGCGGGCCCGGTGCTCAGCGTACGCGCGAGGGGGTGGCGAGGTGCAAGCGGGTGAAGGCGAGGGCCTCGGCCAGGTCGGCCTCGCGTTCGGCGGGGGACGCGGAGCGGCGGGTGTTGACCTCCAGCACCACGTGGCCGTCGAAGCCGGTGCGGGCGAGGTGCTCCAGCAGTTCGGCGCAGGGCTGCTTGCCCCGGCCGGGGATCAGGTGCTCGTCCTTGCCGGAGCCGCTGCCGTCGGCCAGGTGGACGTGGGCGAGCCGGTCGCCCATCCGCTCGACCATGGCGAAGGTGTCGATCCGGGAGGTGGCCACGTGCGAGAGGTCGATGGTGAAGTGCCGGTACTCCTCGTCGGTGACGTCCCAGCCGGGGGCGTACGCCAGCACCTCGCGGTCGCGGTAGCGCCACGGGTACATGTTCTCGACGGCGAAGCGGACGTCGGTCTCGCCCGCCATCCGGTTGATGCCCTCGACGAACTCGCGGGCGTACTGCCGCTGCCAGCGGAACGGCGGGTGCACCACGACGGCGCTCGCGCCGAGCTTCTCGGCCGCCGCCCGGGCCCGGACCAGCTTGGTCCACGGGTCGGTGGTCCAGACCCGCTGGGTGATCAGCAGGCAGGGGGCGTGCACGGCCAGGATCGGCAGCTGGTGGGCGTCGGAGAGGCGGCGCAGCGCCTCCAGGTCCTGGCTGACCGGGTCGTTCCAGACCATCACCTCGACCCCGTCGTAGCCGAGCTTGGCGGCCAGTTCGAAGGCGACGGCGGTGCTCGCCGGGTACACCGAGGCGGTGGACAGCGCCACCTTGGTGTCCGGGATGTGCAGGGTCGGGTGCTGGGGCAGCACCAGCCGGTCGGTGGTGCGCAGCAGCGGCGGGCGGGCGGCGTCGCGCTTGGCGGCCTTCACCGAGCGGACGGACTGGACGGCGGCCTTGGCGGCGCCGGCGGCCTTGCGCGCCGCGGTCTTCTTGGCGGGGGCTGGGGCGGAGGCGGCGGGGGCGTCGGCGGGGGCCTTGGCGCTCTTGGCCGCCTTCGCGCTCTTGGCGACCTTGGCCACCTTCGCGGCCTTGGCCACCTTGCCCGCCTGTGCCGCGGTGGCGCCCTTGACCGCCTTGCCGAGCCCGGCCTTGCCGAGTCGGCCGCGCGGGCCGGCCGGCCGCGGCTGCCCGTCCGCTCCGGGAGCGCGGCCCTCCTGCGTTCCGTCCTCGCCCGCTGGTTGCACCACGGGAGACAGCGTAAGCGGAGCGCGCCCCGAACGGGGGCGGACGCCCGGCGGAGTGACCGCCGGCACGCTCCCCCGCTACTGGGTGAGCGCGGGGCGGCGCTGGTCGGTGGGACTGTCCATGGCGTCCAGCTCGCGCAGGATGATGCCCTCGCGCAGCGCCCACGGACAGACGTCCAGCTCGTCCAGGCCGAACAGGTCCATCGCGGCGTCCGCGACCAGGGCCCCGGCCAGCAGCTGCTTGGCCCGGCCCTCGGAGACCCCGGGGATCTGCGCGCGCTCGGCGACGGTCATCGTGGACAGCCGCGGCAGCCAGGCGGCGAGCCCGCTGCGGGTGAGCCGGCGGTCGGCGTACGGGCCGGCGTCGGCGGGGGCGGCGCCGGTCATCCGGGCCAGCTGCTTGAAGGTCTTGGAGGTGGCGACGGCGTGCTGCGGCGCCCCGAGCCGGGAGATCTCGCCGACCACGTTGGCGATCTCGGCGCGGACGTGCCGTCTCAACTCGCGCAGCGCGTCCGGGTCGGCGACGTCCCCGGGCAGCCAGCGGGCGGTCAGCCGCCCGGCGCCGAGCGGCAGCGAGCAGGCGACGTCCGGCTGCTCGTCCAGGCCGCAGGCGATCTCCAGGGAGCCGCCGCCGATGTCCAGGTTGAGCAGCCGGCCCGAGGACCAGCCGAACCAGCGCCGGACGGCCAGGAAGGTGAGCCGGGCCTCGTCCTGCCCGGAGAGCACCCGGAGTTCGACCCCGGTCTCGGCGGCGACCCGGCGCAGCACCTGCTCGCCGTTGGCGGCCTCGCGGACGGCCGAGGTGGCGAACGGCAGGATGTCGACCACGCCCTTGTCCTCGGCGACCCGCAGCGAGGAGGCGATGTGGCCGATCAGCCGGTCGACGCCGGCCTCGCTTATCGCGCCGGAGCCGTCGAGCAGCTCGGCCAGGCGCAGTTCGGCCTTGTGCGAGTAAGCGGCCAGCGGGGCGGCACCCGGATGGGCGTCCACCACGAGGAAGTGGACCGTGTTGGAACCTACGTCGAGTACACCGAGTCGCATAACTCTCCACGCTACGCGATCCGGCCGTGGAGGAGATCGGTTGTGACCGTATTCGCGCTGGTCCAGGTCGTTCCCGACCGTTCCGGGTGCGATCGGTGGGTGGTGCCCGACGGCCGTGCGCTCAGTGGCCGCGCGCTCAGTGGCCGCGCGGACCGGACCGGCGCTCGGTGCGGCAGTTGGCGTCCAGCCAGCGGCGGGCCGGGCCCGGGGTGTCGGTGATCAGGCCGTCCGCGTCCCGGGCGGTCATCAGCTGCCAGGCCTCGGCGTCGTCCAGCGTCCAGACGTAGACCTCGCGCCCGGCCTTGCGCTCGGCCGCGATCCGGGTGGCACTGGCCAGGCCCGCGTCCAGGGCGATGCCGTCCAGCTTGAGGTCCCCCGGGTCCTCGGCGATCCCGCCGCTCTGGATCAGCACCACCGGCAGCGCGGGGGCCACCGCGTGGGCCTGGCGCAGGTTGGCGACCGAGAAGGAGTAGAGCACGACGTGCGCCCGGCTGCCGGCCGCGATCCGGGCGATCCGGGTGACGTCCTCGGGGCGCTGCCACTTGATCTCCATCAGCAGCGTGGCGCTGCTGGTGGAGAGCCGCGTCAGCAGTTCCTCCAGGGTCGGGACGGGCTGGGCACCGCCCGGGCCGACGGTCACCCGCAGGGCGGCGACCTGGGCGGCGGTCAGGTCCGCGACGGCGCCCTTGCCGTTGGTGGTGCGGTCCACGGTCGGGTCGTGCATCAGCACCGGGACGCCGTCCCGGGTGGTCTGCACGTCGGTCTCCAGCCAGTCCGCGCCCTGGTTCAGCGCGGTGTCGAAGGAGGCCATGGTGTTCTCGGGCGCGTTGAACGGCGCACCCCGGTGCCCGATCACCACCGGGGACGCGCACACCGGCGGCGCGGTGGCCGAGCGGGCCTGCAGCGCGGGACCGGCGGAGGCGCACCCGGTGGCCAGGACCGCGAGCGCGGCGAGGGCGGCCGTCTGGGCGGCGCGGGGCGGGGCGGTCACGGCTCGGTGCTCCGGTTTCGGTCGCTCGGGGTCGGTTGCTCGGGGTCGGTTGCTCGGGGTGGTTCGCTCGGGTCGGCTGGTACGCGGTCGTCCGATCCTCCTGACAGCCCCGCACCGACGTCCGGTTCCCCGGTCCGCCGGGATCGCCGGGATCGGCCGGATCGCCACGGCCCGCGGCCGGATCAGAGCAGGCCGTCCCACAACTGTTCCACGATGACGGCCCACCAGTTCTCCGGATCGCCGTAGACCGTACCGTCCAGCTCCGCCAGCCCCCGCTGCAGGGCGTCCACCGCCGTACCCGCCGCGGCCGGATCCAGCCCGCGCAGGGTCGGCCACCAACCGGCGAACAGCTCCAGGCAGCGGACGAAGGCCCGCAGGTCGGCGTTGCAGTGCCGGGCCGTCGCGTCGTCCGGGTCCACCGCCCGGACGGCGCCCTCCACCGGGTCGAGGGTGATCAGCGCCCAGCCGTCCGTCCCCAGCACCAGCTGCCCGGCCGCCGCCGTCCGCTCCCGCTCGGCCGCCCGGGTGCCGCGGCCGAGCGCGGCGAGGTACGGCGCGAGCGGGGGCAGCACGGTGCCCGGGCGGGAGCCGTCCGCGATCGCCTCCGCACCCGGGTGGTGCAGCGCGAAGAAGCCGTCCACCGCCCTCGGCAGCCCGACCGCCAGCAGCAGCGCCGCCGCCTCCCCGGGCAGCTCCGCGCGCACCACCTCCGCCGGGTCGAAGCGCTGCACGCCCGCCGGACCGAACCGCCCGGCCAGCCGCTGCGCCAGCGCGGCGTCCGGCTCCGCCGGCAGCGGCGGCACCGCCCGCGGGAACGGCACCCGGTTGCGCCCCGGCCCGTCCGTCGCGTCCGACGCGTCCGTCGCGTCCGGCCCGGCGGGCAACTCCCGTACGGCGGCGGCCCGGTGGTCGAAGCGCGGGCCGTACGGCAGGTCGAAGTCCAGCCGGGCGTGCGGCAGTTCGGCCGCCAGCGCATACGACCAGTAGCCGCCGGGCAGGGCCGCCATCCGCAGGTCGGTCCGCACCGCCAGCACGTCCTCCGCCGTGACGCCCCGCTCCCGCAGCCACCACCAGCCGCGCAGCGCCGGATGCGGCAGCCCGGCGGCCGAGCGCAGCGCCAACGTGCGGGTGGCGCCGGTGCCGTCCCGGTACGTCAGCTCGGCCCGGGCGCCCCGGCCGGTGGCCGGCGGCCGGGTCGGGTCGTGGCCGCCCGCACCGACGAAGTCCCGGTAGAGCCCGACCACTTCGTCCACCGGCACGGACGGCCAGACCGTGAACCGCCCGCTCTCCCGGTCCACCACGGCACACGCGGCCCCGACCTCCTCGGGCGCCCGGCGCTCCCCCGTCCGCGGGTCCACCTCCACCCGCGGCGGCTCCGCCCAGAGCACCCACCCCAGCTCGAACTCGTGCGCGCACACCCGCCGTGCCACCCCGGCCCCCTGCGGCAGGTCCCCGTTGATCCACCGGTGCCCCGCCTCCACCGCCTGCGCCCGAGCGATCACGCGTCCACCCCCGTCGAACCGAATCCGAACGCCACCATCATCCAGCCCCGATCAGCCACCGGGGACGACACTGGACCCCGCCCGCCCGACCATGACCTCCGGAGGAACGGTGAACACCACACCCGTGCACGGCCGACAGCCCGTCGCCCGCACCCAGGGCGCCGTCGCCGCAGCCCTCCCCCCGGCACAGCGGAAGGAGTTCCACCGGGAGATGGACGAGGCAGACGAGGAGACGATCGACGGCGTCCTGCGCCGCTGGTGGCTGCGCGCACAGCTCTACCGCGACCCGGAGGGCGACCGCATCCACACCGCCGTCCGGTCCGGCACCGCTCCCGGCACTCCTGCGTCCACGGTCCTGCGCCGGCTCGGGGCGCCGTGAGCCTCAGGTCCGCGACTCGGGGCACCGCTCCCGCCCCTCGTCGATCGCGGCCAGGACGTCCACCGTGCTGACGCCGGCGCTGGTCTCCCGATCCAGTCGGGCCACCGTCTCCGCCAGCGTGGGCTTGGAGGTCTCGCGCGCGATGAGGTCCAGGACATAGGCGTTGAGCGACTTGCCGGCCCGGGCCGCACGAACTTCGAGGATCCGGAGCTGGTCTTCCGGGACGTCCCGGATCGTCAGGGCGGTCATGCCTGGAAGGTAGCGCTGCTGCACGCATCTCCGCGTGCAGCAGCGCTGTTCCCGGCTGCAAAGGCGCTCAGGCCACCGCGAGGTCGAGGGGCCGTCCCTCCGGGTTCAGGACGATGGCCCAGAGGCCCTGGGTGGCGGGGTGGAGGGGGGCGGGGCCGCGGCGGGCGAGTTGGTGGTCGAGGTAGGTGACGGCGTCCCGGTGGTTGACCGCGTTCCAGGCGTGCGGGCGACCGTAGGCGTCCAGGGTGAGCAGGACGGCCTGGGCGCCGTGCCCGGCCCGGCGGAGTTCGGCGGCGAGGCGGGTGAAGGCCTGGCCGCCGTCGCCGAGGTCGCGGAAGGGGGCGCCGAGTTCGCGTTCGGCGCGGTCGCGGCCGCCGCGTTCGCCGGCGTCGCCCTCGGTGGGGATGCGCGGGGCCGCGCAGGTGGGGCGGCCGGTGTAGGTGTCGACGGCGGAGAGGGCGATCTCCAGGCTGTTGTTGGCCCGGCCGGGTTCGCGGTGGCCGCCCGCGTTGACGGCCTCGGTCCAGCCGCCGGCCGCCGGGTCGGGGTGGCGGGCCGGCCGGTCGTCCTGGTCGCGGGGGACCCGTCGTTCGAGTTCGGCCTGGTGCTGGGGGTCGACCGGGCCGAGCCCGCCGGGCCGTCCGTACGGGCGGCTGTCGGCGATGGTGCGCAGTCGGGGTTCGGGGTCGTCGGCGAGCGGGCCGCGGCGGGCGCGCAGGGCGAGTTGGAGGGCCAGCGCGTGGGCGGTGGCGACCGGGACGGCACCCCAGGCGAGGGTCGGGTCGGCGAGGGGCGCGGCGGTGTCCCGGCGGCGGCCGTCGGGGTGGTGGGGCTCGGGCCGGCCGATGACCGGGGTGGTGCCGACGATCGGCGGCTCGGTCGGCGGTGGCGGTGCGGTGGCCGGGCCGTGGGTTCCGGCCGGGGTGCGGGGTGCGCCGGGCTGCGGTCCAGCGGCCACCGGCGCGCCGACGGCGGGTGCACCGGCCGCGGGGGTGCCGACCACGGGGGTGCCGACCACGGGGGTGCCGATGGCGGGCGCCCCCGCCCCGACACCGTTGCCGAAGGGCGCGGCCGGGTGCGCCGGGTAGCCGCCGGCGGCGAGCGGGCCGGGCCCGACGGCGCCGATCGGGCCGGCCACCGGGTAGCCACCCGAGTAGGCCGGTGTCCCGAACGGCCCGGGCGCACCGACCACACCGACGACGCCGACCGGCCGGACGACCGGGGGCGTGTCCGGCGCCGGGCTGTAGACGGGTCCGCCGGTGGACGGCGCGGTGACGGGTGCGGGCGGCGCGGCCACGGAGTCGGTCCGTACGGTCACCGGCACACTGCCGCCACCGCCACCGCCGTTGGTGTGGGTGGGCGCCTGGAGCGGGTAGTCCCCGTCCGACCAGCCCGCCGCCACCGATGAGCCGCCCTGGTGGGCGGGGGCCGCCGCCCGGACCGACGGCCCGTCGTCCCGGGCGGGCGGCGACCAGTCGGCGGCCGCGGCCACGGACCGGTGCGATCCGCCGTACGAGCCTCCGTACGAGGGGCCGGTGGCCGCCGCCGCGGCCGGGTCGGCCGTCGACACCGAGGCAGGGACGGCCGTGGGGTCCGCGGTGGGGTCCGCGACGTACGACGCCGCGGAGAGCACGGACGGGACCACCGGCGCGCCGGCCCGGTCCGCCGTCGGCTCCCCCGGCACCTTCGGGTCGCCCCCGGGAGCCCTGGGGTCCCGGGGGTCCCGGGGGTCGGTCAGGTCGGTCAGGTCGGCCAGGTCGGCGAGCGGCAGTCCGTGCAGGTCCTTGCCCGCCCGGTCGGTGAGCACCGGCTGCCCGTGCTCGTCGAGCCGGACGGCGAGGTCGGCCACCCCGACCACCGGCTTTCCGTCCGGCCCGGTCACCACCAGCAGCCCGGCGGCATCGGCCACCGGTGTGCCGTCGGAGCGCAGGATGACCGGCTTGCCGTCCGTACCGAGGACGGGCTGCCCGTGGGCGTCGAGCGCGACGCTGAGGCCGGGCACGCCGACCAGCGGCTTGCCGTCCTTCCCGGAGAGCACGACCAGGCCGGTGCCGTCCTTGCCGAGCACGCCCGGTTCGGCGAGGGCCACGGGCAGTCCGGCGGCGAGCGGGTCGAAGCCGGCCGCGGTGCGGTAGGAGGCGGTGGTGACGCCGGGCGTGGCGGCGGCGCCCAGGCGCAGCAGGGCGACGGCGGAGGGGTCCTTGAGTGCGGTGGCCAGGGCGTCCTTCATGCCGCGCCCGAGTTCGGCGAGCAGTCCGGCGATCTTGAGGGCGGCGGTCTCCACCGCGACGGCCTCGATGCTCGCGGCGACCTGACCGGCGGCGGTGTTCTCGACGCCGGCCGCGAAGCCGGCGGTGGACTTCGCCAGTCCGCCGAACACTCCCGTCTGCCCGGTCTGCCCGGTCCGGTCGGCGCTGCGGGCCACCCCGGCCGCGGTCTGCCGGACCTCGGCGGCCTGCTCCCGGGCCTGCTGGAGCTCGGCGGCCAGGTTCCGCAGGGTGGCGATGATCTCGGCCTTGCAGCCGTCGACGTCCTGCGCGGCGGTGTCGAAGGCGGCGGCGACCAGCCCGACCGCGGTGTGGGCGTCCGGCAGGCGGCCCTTGCCGCCGTCGCTGCAGGTGCGCCAGTAGGCCGTGAAGGAGTCGACGGCGTGGCCGGTGTTGTCGGCGGCCACCCGCTGGGCGGACTCGCCGCCCCGGCGGGTGATCCGTTCGGCCTCCGCCGCGAACTCCCGCCAGTGCGCGGCCGCCGTGCGCAGGGCCCCCTCGTCGGCCTGCGGCCACGGGTGGCCGGTCCTGGCCAGGAGCGGGACCAGTTCCTCGGGCAGTTTCCGGGACACGCGCTTCTCCCCCTTCGAGCCGGGCCGTTCAGACCGACATGTCCTGGGGGACGGCCGGTGCCGCCCCCGGTGTTGCCCCGGTTCCCGAAGTCGTCGGCGGGCCCTGGTACACGGCGGGCCGGGCGACCGCCCCCGGCACGGCTGCGGCCGGTCCGGTGTTCGCGCCGAAGCCGTCCGCCGTCGAGGTGTCGGTGTCGGTGGTCCGCTCGGCCATGGTGTGCAGTCCGGCGCCGACCCGGCCCACCTGGCCGGCCAGGGCCCTGAGCCCGCCGAGGAGTTCACCGTGCGCCGGGCCGTAGACGGCGGCGAAGGCGCTGCCCGGCTGGTCGGCGCCCCAGGGCGTGCCGAGCGCGGCCAGGTCCTTCTCCAAGGTGCCGACGGCCTTGCCGAGTTCGCGTCCGAGCTTCTCGAACTCCCTGCCCTCGCCGTGGAGTTCCCACGGTTTGAGGGCGAACCCGGTGTCGCCGCCGTCGGACTCGCCGGTGCTGCCGCCTGCCATCCCCGTACCTCCCCGTAGCGGACCGCGGCCGCCATCCTAGGCACGCCGCCGCCTCCGCCCGGCGGACGGCCGCACCTCTTCACCCCGCCTTCACCGCGCCCCGGGCGCGTGCCGAACGCGTCCCGGGCGCGCGGCGGGCGTCGCCCACCGGCCCGTACGCCCCCGCGAAGCTCTACCCTTGCCGGGTGGCACCAGCAGAAACGTCCAAGAAGAAGGCCAAGGCGAAGCCCCCGGCCGCCCCCGCCCCCGTCGACCTCGCGATGCCGACCCTGCGCCGCGAGATCCCGCGCGACGAGGTCCCGCTCGACTTCCCGCGCGCCTGGGTCGAGTTCGCCGACCCCGCCGACGAGGAGCAGGTCTTCCGCTGCGACCTGACCTGGCTGACCTCCCGCTGGTCCTGCGTCTTCGGCCAGGGCTGCCACGGCATCCGCGAGGGCCGCGGCGAGTCGGACGGCTGCTGCACGCTGGGCGCCCACTACTCGGACGAGGACGACGAGAAGCGCGTCCTCGGCCACGCGGCCCGGCTGACGCCCGAGCTGTGGGAGAACTTCGCCGAGGGCACCGACGCCAAGGGCCGGATCCGCTCCGACGGCGGCGTCACCATGCTGGACGAGGACGGCGACCGCCAGACCCGCCGGGTCGACGGCGCCTGCATCTTCGTGAACAGCCCGGACTTCGCGGGCGGCGCCGGCTGCGCCCTGCACGCGCTGGCCCTCAAGGAGGGCCGCGAGCCGCTGGAGACCAAGCCGGACGTATGCTGGCAGCTGCCGGTCCGCCGCACCTACGACTGGATCGACCGCCCCGACGACACCCGCTACCTCCAGGTGACGATCGGCGAGTACGACCGCCGCGGCTGGGGCCCGGGCGGCCACGACCTGCACTGGTGGTGCACCGGGGCCCCGGCCGCGCACCAGGGCGCGGTGCCGGTGTACGTCAGCTACCGCCCCGAGCTCACCGAGCTGATGGGCCGCGAGGCGTACGAGGTGCTGGCCCGGCTGTGCGAGGAGCGGATCGCCACCAAGGGCGACCGCAGGGTGGCCCCGCACCCGGCGGACCCGGTCAAGAAGGCCAAGGACAAGAAGTAGCGGCTGCGGGCCCGGTCCCCTTCCGGGGAGCCGGGCCTTCCCGTCGGTAGACCGGTCGGTCCAGACGGCCGTCGGTAGACCGGTCGGTCCAGGCGGCCATCAGTAGACCGGTCGGTCCAGAACCACCAGTAGACTGGCAGGTCCAGAACGGCCACCAGTAGACCGGTCGGTCCAGACAACCGTCAGTAGACCGGTCGGTCTATTTGTCGATGTCGCCGACCACGAAGAACATCGACCCGAGGATCGCCACCATGTCGGCGACCAGCGTCCCGGGCAGCAGCTCGGTGAGCGCCTGGATGTTGTTGAAGGACGCCGACCGCAGCTTGAGCCGCCACGGCGTCTTGTCACCGCGCGAGACCAGGTAGTAGCCGTTGACCCCGAGCGGGTTCTCGGTCCACGCGTAGGTGCTGCCCTCGGGCGCCTTGAGCACCTTGGGCAGCCGCTGGTTGACCGGGCCGGGCGGGAGGGTGGCGAGCTTGTCGAGGCAGGCGTCGGCGAGGTCCAGCGCGTTGCCGGTCTGCTCCAGCAGGCACTCGAAGCGGGCGAGGCAGTCGCCCTCCTCGCGGGTGACGACGGTGAGCACCTGCCGCAGTTCCTCGGAGCCGTACGCGAGGTAGGGCTCGTCGCGGCGCAGGTCGAGGTCGAGGCCGCTGGCCCGGGCGATCGGGCCGCTGACCCCGTACGCCTGCGCCTGGGCCGCGGTGAGCACGCCGACGCCGGCGGTGCGGGCGCGGAAGATCTCGTTGCCGAGGACGAGGTCCTCGAAGACCGGCAGCTGGGCGCGGACGGTGGCGACGGCGGCGCGGACCCGGCCGAGCCAGCCGGCCGGGAGGTCCTCCTTGAGGCCGCCGACCCGGTTGAACATGTAGTGCATCCGGCCGCCGGAGGCCTCCTCCAGCACGTGCTGGAGGTCCTCGCGGCCGGTGAAGGCGTGGAAGATCGGGGTGATCCCGCCGAGCTCCAGCGGGTAGGAGCCGAGGAACATCAGGTGGTTGAGCACCCGGTTGAGCTCGGCGAGCAGGGTGCGGATCCACACCGCCCGCTCGGGGACCTCCATGCCGAGCATCCGCTCGACGCCGAGCACCACGCCGAGTTCGTTGGAGAAGGCGGAGAGCCAGTCGTGCCGGTTGGCCAGCATGATGATCTGCCGGTAGTCACGGGCCTCGAACAGCTTCTCCGCACCGCGGTGCATGTAGCCGATCACCGGCTCGGCGGTGACGATCCGCTCGCCGTCGAGCAGCAGCCGCAGTCGCAGCACGCCGTGGGTGGCCGGGTGCTGCGGGCCGATGTTGAGCACCATGTCGGTGGTGCCCGCCCCGCCGGTGAAGTTCTCGGCTCCCGCCCCGATGCCGACCGTGGTCTCCCTCATGACCCCAGAGTCTGCCATCCCGGCAGGGCCGCCAGGCTCGTCGGTACCGGCATGCGGACGGCTTGCAGGACCCATCCGAAGCCGCCCAGCCCGGCCGGGTCGGTGAGTTCGGCCCCCTCCCCCGCGCCGCTGAGCGCCCGCAGGTAGCCGGCCGGGTCGGTGGAGGCGAGCGCCAGCGGCGGGCGCCCGCCGCTGACCCCGAGCGCGCGCAGGGCCTCGCGCTGCGTCGTCCACAGGCTGTGGAGACCGGGGACGGCGACGGCGTCCAGCGCGACGTGCGCGGTCACGTCGCGGGAGCCGTCCGGCACCGGGGCCACCTCCCGGCCGTCCCGGAAACCGGTGAAGGTCCCGAACGGCGGCCGCCGCCCGGCCGTGTGCCCGTAGTCGACGGCGACGGCCAGGCCGCGCTCCAGCCCGGCCACCGCCCGGGCCCAGGCGGCGTCCCGGGGCGCCCCGAACTCCACCACCTCCCCGGGCCCGACGGCCGGCCACCAGCGCTCGGCCCAGGCCGCGTCGGCCGCCGAGACGGGTTCGCCGAGGCGCTCCTCGCCGGTCGCGGTGTCCACCTCGCGGTAGCGCAGCACCCCGTCCTCGTCGACCTCCCCGGCGTCCAGCGGCACGTTGTCCAGCCACTCGTTGGCGAACAGCAGCCCGGTCACCCCGCGCGGCGGCTCCGTCGTCCACAGGGCTGTGGACGGGAGTCCGGCGGGCCGGTCGGCGAGCTCCACGCCGTACGGGCGCAGCCGCGCGAGCACCGGCCCGGGCAGTTCGGCCAGCACCCCGGCCAGCAGTTCCCCGCGCCCGGCCCCGACGTCGATCAGGGCCAGCTCCTCCGGACGGCCGAGGGCCTCGTCAACCTCCAGCAGCAGCCGGGCCACCGCACGGGCGAACCTCGGCGAGGCGTGCACCGAGGTCCGGAAGTGCCCGGCCGGGCCCTCCGGCCTGCGGTAGAAGCCGCCGTCCCGGTCGTACAGGGCCCGTTCCATGGCGGGCGCCCACCGCATCCACGTCATGGGGCGGGACGCTACCCGCCGGTGCGCGGCCCCTCCCAACCGGAGCGGGGGCGTCTCCGACCTACGGAGTAGGACGGATCGCCCTACCGGCGGACCTGGGCACCTCGTGCGACTGCCTAGGCTGGACACGTGCATCGACTCAACGCCTGGCTCCGCCGTCACCCCATGGTGGTCGACGCCGTCTGGGCGTCGCTCGTGCTCTTCCTCGCCCTGGTGTCCGACAGTTCCTCCGACAGCGGCTGGCGCCTCAACTCCGAGATCCTGGTCGCGGTGCTGCTGCCGCTGCTGATGGTCTTCCGCCGCCGCTTCCCCGACGTCACCGTCGCCGCCGCCACCGGCGTCGGCCTCGGGCAGGTCGCCGCCGACATCGACCCGGGCGCCTCCTCCATCGCCTACCTGGTGTTCGCCTACACCGGCGCCGCCTTCGGCCAGAAGTGGACCTCCCGGCTCGCCCTGCTCGCCGGGCTCTCCGCCGGTCCGCTGGCGTTCTGGCGGATGCACCTGGTGAAGACGTCCACCACGGACCACACCGGGGTGTACGTCTCCCGCCCGTACGGCGTCGCCGAGGCGCTGCTGTTCACCGTGCTGATGAGCACCCCGTTCATCCTCTGCTGGGCCTGGGGCCGGCTGACCAGGGTGCGGCGCGCCTACCTGACCGAGCTGGAGGACCGCGCGGCCCGGCTGGAGCGCGAGCGGGACGCCCAGTCCAAGGTGGCCGTCGCGGCCGAGCGGGCCCGGATCGCCCGCGAGCTGCACGACGTGGTCGCGCACAACGTGTCGGTGATGATCGTCCAGGCCGACGGCGCCGCCTACGTGCTGGACAACTCCCCGCAGCAGGCGAAGGAGGCGCTCGGCACGATCGCCTCCACCGGACGGCAGGCCCTGGTCGAGATGCGCCGCCTGCTGGGCGTGCTGCGCACCGCCGACACCGCCGAGGAGTACGTCCCGCAGCCGGGCGTCGAGGAGCTGCCCGACCTCCTGGAGCAGGTCCGCACGGCCGGGCTGGAGGTCGACTACGCGACCTCCGGGCACCCGCGCGAACTCCCCCGCGGGGTCGAGCTGACGGTCTACCGGATCGTCCAGGAGGCGCTGACCAACGTCCGCAAGCACGGCGGCCCCGACGTGCACGCCCGGGTGGCGGTCGACTTCGGCGAACGCGAGCTGGCCGTCCTGGTGGAGGACGACGGCCGCGGCAGCACCGACGAACAACTGGCCGCCGGCGGCACGGACGGTCTGGGCCACGGCCTGATCGGCATGCGCGAGCGGGTCGGCATGGTCAGCGGCAGCCTCGACGTGGGCCCCCGCCCCGGCGGCGGCTTCAGGATCCGCGCCGTCCTCCCGCTCAAGGCGGCACACTAGCCCCCCGTCCTCTGTTAGGAGCCACCTTGACCATCCGCGTGATGCTCGTCGACGACCAGGAACTGCTGCGCACCGGCTTCCGGATGATCCTCCAGTCGCAGGGCGACATCGAGATCGCCGCCGAGGCGGGCGACGGCGCCCAGGCGCTGGAGCGGCTGCGGCACACGCAGGTGGACGTGATCCTGATGGACGTCCGGATGCCGCGCCTGGACGGTGTGCAGGCGACCCGCCGGATCTGCCTGGCCGAGGACGGCAGCCCGCTGCCGAACGCCCCGCACGTGCTCATCCTCACCACCTTCGACCTGGACGAGTACGCCTTCGCCGCGCTCAAGGCCGGGGCCAGCGGCTTCCTGCTCAAGGACGTCCCGCCGACCGAGCTGGTGGCCGCGATCCGCGCGGTGCACGGCGGGGACGCCGTGGTCGCCCCGACCACCACCCGGCGAATGATCGACCGCTTCGCCGAGGTGCTGCCGACCCCGCACAGCGCGCCGGGCTCGGACGTCCTGGGCCCGCTGACCGAGCGCGAGCGGGAGGTGTTCCTGCTGGTCGCCCAGGGCCTGTCGAACGGCGAGATCGCGGCCCGGCTGGTGCTCTCCGAGGCCACCGTGAAGACCCACGTCGGCCGGATCCTGGCCAAGCTGGGGCTGCGCGACCGGGTCCAGGCGGTGGTGCTGGCGTACGAGGCCGGGCTGATCCGGGCCGGGGCGTCCGACTAGCCACGCCCAGGAACGACTGCCGGGGCCGCCCGTACACTGGGGCGGTACGTCCGGTACCCGACGCGGACCGGAACGGTCATTCAGGACAAGGGTGGACATGGATTCGTCCGACTTCGCCGACTTCGGAGAGTTCGCCCCGCTCGCCGACGGCCTCGGCGACCCCAGCAGCCGACCGGCCCGGCTCGCCGTCGGCGTGGTCGGCACCGGCCGGGTCGGCCCCGCGCTGGGCGCCGCCCTGCAGCTCGCCGGGCACACCGTGGTCGCCGCCTCCGGGGTGTCCGCCGCCTCCCGCCGCCGCGCCGAGTCCCTGCTGCCGGGCGTGCGGATCGTCACCCCGCCGCAGGTGATGGCCGCCGCCGACCTGGTGCTGCTGACCGTCCCGGACGACGCGCTCGCCGACCTGGTGGCCGGGCTGGTCGCCACCGGGGCGGTCCGTCCCGGCCAGCTGCTGGTGCACACCTCCGGCGCGCACGGCGTCGGCATCCTGGAGCCCGCCGCCCGGGCCGGGGCGCTGCCGCTGGCCCTGCACCCCGCGATGACCTTCACCGGCACCTCGGTGGACCTCGCCCGGCTGGCCGGCTGCCCCTTCGGGGTGACCGCCCCCGAGGAGCTGCGGCCGGTCGCCGAGGCGCTGGTGGTGGAGATGGGCGGCGAGCCCGAGTGGGTGCCCGAGGAGGTCCGCCCGCTCTACCACACCGCCCTCGCGCACGGCGCGAACCACCTGGTCACCCTGGTCGCCCAGGCGATGGACCTGCTGCGCACGGCCGGCGTCGCCGAGCCCGGCCGGATGCTCGGCCCGCTGCTCGGCGCCGCCCTGGACAACAGCCTGCGCTCCGGCGACGCGGCCCTCACCGGTCCGGTCGCCCGGGGCGACGCGGGCACCGTACGGCGCCACCTGGCGCAGCTCAGTACGGTGTCCCCGGACATCCCGGCGGCGTACCGGGCGATGGCCCGCGCCACCGCGCAACGGGCGCTCGCCAACGGGACGATCGACGACGCGTCGGCGGCGGCACTGCTGGACGTACTGAACGAGGAGAAGCACTGATGGCACGCGGGAAGCAGCCGAGCAAGGCCCAGCGGGCGCCGAAGGTCCACCGGGCCGTCGTCACCCACACCGTGGACGACTTCGAGGCCGCGTTCTGGCCGGACGAGAGCCCGGTGGACAACGCCGTGGTGATGACCATGGGCGCCCTGCACGAGGGCCACGCCGCGCTGGTCCGGGCCGCCCGCAAGCAGGTCGGCCGGGAGGGCCGGGTCGCGGTCACGGTCTTCGTCAACCCGCTGCAGTTCGGCCCGGCCGAGGACCTGGAGCGCTACCCGCGCACCCTGGACGCCGACGTCAAGCTCGCCGAGGAGAACGGCGCCGACGTGGTGTTCGCGCCGTCCGTCGAGGAGGTCTACCCGAACGGCGAGCCGCAGGTGCGCCTGGCGGCCGGCCCGATGGGCGGGCGCTTCGAGGGCGCCACCCGCCCCGGCCACTTCGACGGGGTGCTGACCGTCGTCGCCAAGCTGCTGCACATCACCGACCCGGACTTCGCCTTCTTCGGCGAGAAGGACGCCCAGCAGCTGGCGCTCATCCAGCGGATGGTCGCCGACCTGGACTTCGACGTCGAGATCGTCGGCGTGCCGACCGTCCGCGAGGAGGACGGCCTGGCGCTGTCCTCGCGCAACCGCTACCTCTCCGAGGAGGAGCGCACCCGCGCCCTCACCCTGTCCAAGGCCCTGTTCGCCGGCCGGGACGTCGCCGCGCAGGGCCCGAAGGCCGTGCGCGAGGCCGCCTCCGCCGTCCTGGACGGCGCCGAGGGCGTCACCCTCGACTACCTCGCCCTGATCGACCCGCACGACTTCTCCGAGGCGGCGGACGACTTCCAGGGCGAGGCGGTGCTGGCCGTCGCCGCACAGGTGGGCTCGACCCGCCTGATCGACAACGTTCACGTCATCTGCCGCTAGGCAGCTGACCGTCCAGCACGGAATCGTTCGTTGATCAGTTCGCCGAACAGGTAGTTCAACCCCCTCAGGCATGCACTCACAGGAGGCGTGACCCGCAATGCTCCGCACCATGCTCAAGTCCAAGATCCACCGGGCCACCGTGACCCAGGCCGACCTGCACTACGTCGGCTCGGTCACGGTGGACGAGGACCTGCTCGACGCCGCCGACCTGCTCCCCGGCGAGCTGGTCCACATCGTCGACATCAACAACGGCGCCCGGCTGGAGACGTACACCATCGCCGGCCCGCGCGGCACCGGCGTGATCGGCATCAACGGCGCCGCCGCCCGCCTGGTCCACCCGGGCGACCTCGTCATACTCATCGCCTACGGGCAGATGGACACGGCCGAGGCCAAGGGCTACGAGCCGAAGGTGGTCTTCGTGGACGGGAACAACCGGATCACCGGCTTCGGCGGCGACCCGGCGCAGGCCCCGGAGGGCAGCGGACTGCTCCGCGGCGACGCGGCGTACCGTGACGAGGACGGCGCGGCCACCACGGCCACGCGCTGAAGGAGCCACTGAGTCATGTCCGCTACGCACCGCCTCACCGCCCCGGCCCCGGGCTGGACCGCCGCCACCGACGTGGTCGTGGTCGGCTCCGGCATCGCCGGTCTCACCGTCGCGCTCAACGTCCGCAAGGCCGGCCTGCGGGCCATGGTGGTCACCAAGGCGGTGCTGGACGAGGGCTCCACCCGCTGGGCCCAGGGCGGCATAGCCGCCGCCCTGGGCGAGGGGGACACCCCGGAGCAGCACCTGGACGACACCCTGGTGGCCGGCGCCGGCGTCTGCGACGAGGAGGCCGTCCGCACCCTGGTCACCGAGGGCCCGGACGCCGTCCGCCGGCTGATCGCCGTCGGCGCGGCCTTCGACCGCGACGCGGACGGCGAGATCCTGCTCACCCGCGAGGGCGGCCACCACCGCCACCGGATCGTGCACGCGGGCGGGGACGCCACCGGCGCGGAGGTCTCCCGCGCCCTGGTCGCCGCCGTCCGCAGCGACCCGGACCTCGAACTGATCGAGCACGCGCTCGTCCTCGACCTGCTGACCGACGCCGAGGGCCACACCGCCGGGCTGACCCTGCACGTGATGGGCGAGGGCCAGCGCGACGGCGTCGGCGCCGTCCGGGCCCGTGCCGTGGTGCTCGCCACCGGTGGCCTGGGGCAGGTCTTCTCCGCCACCACCAACCCGGCCGTCTCCACCGGCGACGGCGTGGCCCTGGCCCTGCGGGCCGGCGCCGCCGCCGCCGACCTGGAGTTCGTCCAGTTCCACCCGACCGTGCTCTGGCTCGGCCCGGACGCCGCGGGCCAGCAGCCGCTGGTCTCCGAGGCCGTGCGCGGCGAGGGCGCCCACCTGGTGGACGCGGACGGCGTGCGATTCATGGTCGGCCAGCACGAGCTGGCCGAACTCGCCCCGCGCGACATCGTCGCCAAGGCCATCACCCGCCGCATGCAGGAGCAGGGCTCCGACCACATGTTCCTGGACGGGCGGCACTTCGGGGCCGAGATGTGGGAGCACCGCTTCCCCACCATCCTGGCCTCCTGCCGCTCGCACGGGATCGACCCGGTCACCGAGCCGATCCCGATCGCCCCGGCCGCGCACCACGCCGCCGGCGGCATCCGCACCGACCGGCACGGCCGTACCTCCGTCCCCGGCCTGTACGCCTGCGGCGAGGTCGCCTGCACCGGGGTGCACGGCGCCAACCGGCTGGCCTCCAACTCCCTGTTGGAGGGCCTGGTCTTCGCCGAGCGGATCGCCGCCGACCTGGCCGAGCGGCACACGGCCGGCGAACTGCCCGAGCGCACCGTGGACGTCGCCGCCGCGCAGGCCGCCCGGCCGGTGCCGCTGCCGGCCTCGGAGGCGCGCGCCGAGATCCAGCGGCTGATGTCGCGCGGCGCGGGCGTGCTGCGCTCGGCCGCCTCGCTGGCCGACGCCGCGGCCGGGCTGGCCCTGCTCGGCGAGCAGGCCCGCTCCCACGTGGCCGAGGAGAAGCCGGCCGACCCCCGGGTGGAGACCTGGGAGGCCGCCAACCTGCTGCTGGTCGCCACCGCCCTGGTCGCGGCCGCCGCGCAGCGCGAGGAGACCCGCGGCGGCCACTGGCGCGAGGACTTCCCCGAGCGCGACGACGCCCACTGGCGGCGCCACCTGATCACCACCCTCGCCGCCTCCGGCGACCCCGTCAGCACTCCCGAGGAGCAGTAGAACCATGACCCACGCGCACGAGGAACTCCCCCTGGCCGACCAGGGCGGCTGCGGCGACGGCTGCGCCTGCGGGGACGGCGAGGGCTACGAGACCGGCCTGGACCCGCAGCTGGCCGAGCTGCTGGAGGAGGCCGGGCTGGACCCGATCGAGGTCGAGGACATCGCCACCCTGGCGCTGGCCGAGGACCTGGCCGGCGGCGAGGACGTCACCTCGGTCGCCACCGTGCCCGCCGACGCGGTCGCGACCGCCGACTTCACCGCCCGCCAGGCCGGTGTGGTGGCCGGCCTGCGGGTCGCCGAGGCGGTCGTCTCGCTGGTCTGCGAGGAGGAGTTCGAGGTCGAGCGGCACGTCCAGGACGGCGACCGGGTGGAGGCCGGCCAGGTGCTGCTGTCGGTCCGCTCGCGCACCCGCGACCTGCTGACCGCCGAGCGCAGCGCGCTCAACCTGCTCTGCCGCCTGTCCGGCATCGCCACCGCGACCCGGGCCTGGGCGGACGCCCTGGAGGGCACCGGCGCGGTCGTCCGGGACACCCGCAAGACCACCCCGGGCCTGCGCGCCCTGGAGAAGTTCGCGGTCCGCTGCGGCGGCGGCGCCAACCACCGGATGGCGCTCTCGGACGCCGCCCTGGTGAAGGACAACCACGTGGTCGCCGCGGGCGGCGTGGCCGAGGCCTTCCGGGCCGTCCGGGCCGCGTACCCGGAGCTGGCGGTCGAGGTCGAGGTGGACGAGCTGGCGCAGATCCCCCCGGTGCTGGAGGCCGGTGCGGACCTGATCCTGCTGGACAACTTCACCGTCGAGCAGTTGAAGGAGGCCGTCGCGCTGGTGGCCGGCCGGGCGAAGCTGGAGGCCTCCGGCGGACTGACCCTGGCCGGCGCGCGCGAGGTCGCCCAGACTGGTGTCGACTACCTGGCCGTGGGCGCGCTGACCCACTCCTCGCCGATCCTGGACATCGGCCTGGACCTGCGCGCCTGACCGTCAGGTCGAGAGCGGTTCCTGCCCCGATCCCGTCCCGACTCGCAGAAAGCGTTCCCGTGCTCCTCACCATCGACGTCGGCAACACCCAGACCACGCTCGGCCTGTTCGACGGCGAGGAAGTGGTGGAACACTGGCGGATCTCCACCGATCCGCGCCGCACGGCCGACGAACTGGCGGTGCTGCTGCACGGGTTGACGGGCAGTCGCACCGCGGTCCGGGAGGCCGCGGTGGAGGGCCTGGCGATCTGCTCCTCCGTCCCCGCCGTGCTCCACGAGCTCCGCGAGGTGACCCGCCGCTACTACGGCGACGTCCCCGCGGTGATCGTGGAGCCCGGCGTGAAGACCGGGGTGCACGTCCTGATGGACAACCCCAAGGAGGTCGGCGCGGACCGGATCGTCAACGCGCTGGCCGCCAACCACCTGTACGGCGGCCCGTGCATCGTGGTCGACTTCGGCACCGCGACCACCTTCGACGCCGTCAACGCGCGCGGCGACTACGTCGGCGGCGCGATCGCCCCCGGCATCGAGATCTCGGTCGAGGCGCTCGGCGTCCGCGGCGCCCAGCTGCGCAAGATCGAGCTGGCCCGACCGCGCAACGTGATCGGGAAGAACACCGTCGAGGGCATGCAGTCCGGCATCCTCTACGGCTTCGCCGGGCAGGTCGACGGCCTGGTCGAGCGGATGGCCCGGGAGCTGGCCAAGGACCCGGACGACGTCCAGGTGATCGCCACCGGCGGGCTCGCCCCGCTGGTCCTCGGCGAGGCCACCACCATCGACGAGCACGAGCCCTGGCTGACCCTGATCGGCCTGCGCCTGGTGTACGAGCGCAACCGGCCGAGCTGACCCCGCCCGCCGTCCCCGCTGCCCCGCACCCCCGGTCACTCGGCTGACCCGGTGGGCGCGGGGCAGCGTCACAGGCTTGGCGAAAGGTTTCTCCAGCGGGCCGACCGTGCGGAATTCCGCGCGACGTTACCGACAAATCGGATATTCCTCACGTAGTGTCAACCCATGCCTACGCCACACGGATCGCGCGGCGGCATGGCCTTCAGCGCCGACGAAGTCCGCGTGCTGCGCCGAGCCCTCGCCCAAGCCCTGCACCCCGCCGTCCCCGTCCACCTCCAGGCGCCCGACCGGACGGCGCTCGCCGGGCCGGGCGCCGACCTGTGGGCGGAGGACGTCCAGGACGCCCTGCACCTGACCGAGGCCATCGACGAGGCCGTCCAGGAGGGCGGCCGGCTGCGCGCCTTCCTGCTCGCCGACCTCGGCCGCTACCGCGCCGCCCTGCCCGGCAGCGCCCCCGGCTACCTGGAGCGCCTGGAGGAGGCGGTGACCGACGGCTACCTGCCCGGACCCGAGGACCTCACCGCCCTGCGCGGGCTGACCCGCCAGCCCTGCGGCCACGGCGAGCGGGCCCGCCGCTCCCGGCTCGCCGGGCGCTGCCACGCCCTGGCCGAGGCCGCCGTCCGCGAGCGCCTGGCGCTCTCCACCGGGCACCCGCGCCACCTGGTGGCCGTACCGAACCCCACCGCACCACCCAGCAGTCACCCCACCCCTGTAGGAGGACGGATCACGATGAGCAGCACCGACTCCCGGGACTCCCGCCCGGAGCAGCCCGCCGCCGCGCAGACCCCGCCCCGCCCGCACCGGATGCCCACCCCGGCCGAACTCTTCGGCCGCCGCCCCAAGCCTCCGGCCCGGCCCGCCCCGGAGGCCGGGCGGGACGGCGAGGAGGTCGAGCTCGCCACCGGCACCGGCTGAGCCGCCCGCACCCGCCCCGGAGGGGAGGCCGTCGGACCGACGGCCTCCCCTCCGGCGATATCCGGTCGCGGAGCACCGTGTGTGGCTGGCTACCCTTGTGGGGTGAGCGATCAGAGCCTTGTCCCCGCGACCGACGACCTTCCCGAGCAGATGCGCGTCCGGCGCGAGAAGCTGGACCGGCTCCGGGCGGCCGGGGTCGACCCGTACCCGGTCGGATTCCCCCGCACCACCACCATCGCGGACCTGCGTGCCAAGCACCCGGACCTCGAACCCGACACCGCGACCGGCGAGCGCGCCGGCATCACCGGCCGGGTGATCCTGTCCCGCACCGGCGGCAAGCTGTGCTTCGCCACCCTGCGCGACGGCTCCGGCGACCTCCAGGTGATGTTCTCCCTGGACAAGCTCGGCGCCGAGCGGCTGGCGGCCTGGAAGTCCGACATCGACCTCGGCGACCAGGTCGGCGTCGAGGGCGAGGTGATCACCTCCAAGCGCGGCGAGCTGTCGGTGATGGTGGACCGCTGGGAGCTCACCGCCAAGTGCCTGCGCCCGCTGCCGGACAAGCACAAGGGCCTGACCGACCCGGAGGCCCGGGTCCGCCAGCGCTACGTCGACCTGATCGTGAACCCCGAGGCGCGCGAGATCCTGCACCTGCGCAGCAAGGTCGTCCGCTCGATCCGCCGCACCTACGAGGACCGCGGCTACATCGAGGTCGAGACCCCGATGCTGCAGCCGGTGCACGGCGGCGCCAACGCGCGTCCGTTCAAGACGCACATCAACGCGTACGACATCGACCTCTACATGCGCATCGCCCCCGAGCTGTACCTCAAGCGGCTGGTGGTCGGCGGCGCCGAGAAGGTCTTCGAGATCAACCGCAACTTCCGCAACGAGGGCGCGGACTCCACCCACAACCCGGAGTTCACCTCGCTGGAGTCGTACGAGGCCTACGGCGACTACGACACCCAGGCCGAGCTGATCCGCGCGACGATCGTCAACGCCGCCCGGGACGCCCTGGGCACCACGGTGATCAAGGGCGTCGACCCGCACGGCGTGGAGCACGAGATCGACCTGGCCGAGCCGTGGGCGGAGGTCAGCGTCTACCCGGGCATCTCCGCCCACCTGGGCGTCGAGGTCACCCCGGAGACCTCCGTCGAGGAGCTGCGCGCGCTGGCCACCGAGCACGGCATCCCGTTCGAGAAGAGCTGGGGCCACGGCCAGATCGTGCTGGAGATGGTGGAGCGCCTGCTGGAGGAGAACGCCGTCCGGCCGACCTTCATCAAGGACTACCCGACCGAGGTCTCCCCGCTGACCCGCCAGCACCGCTCGATCGCGGGCGTGGCCGAGAAGTGGGACCTGGTGATCTTCGGCACCGAGATCGGCACCGCCTACTCCGAGCTGGTCGACCCGGTCGAGCAGCGCGCCCGCCTGACCGCGCAGTCCCTGCTGGCCGCCGGCGGCGACGTCGAGGCGATGCAGGTGGACGAGGACTTCCTGCGCGCCCTGGAGTACGCGATGCCCCCGACCGGTGGCCTGGGCCTCGGCGTGGACCGCCTGATCATGCTGCTGACCGGCAAGAACATCCGGGAGACCGTGCTCTTCCCGCTGGTGAAGCCGGAGCCGAAGGCCTCCGCCGCCGCGGCGGAGAAGACCGAGGAGGAGTGACCTGATGGACTACGTCAGCGCGATCGTGCCGCCGTTGCTCATGGCGATCGGCTTCGGATTCCTGGTGCGGGCCATCATCCGCAGCCAGGGCGGGGCCCAGAAGGCCAAGGAAGACACCGACTGATCGACCGACGTCGTCAGCCGCTCCGAACCACCCGCGCCGCCATTCCCGATTCCCGGGGGTGGCGGCGCGCCGGTTTGGCGCACTTCACAAGATTTGCCCCATTCACTCCCTATCCTGGCCGCACTATGGTCCGGCAACTCGGCGAACTTGAGAACGCCATCATGACCCGGGTGTGGCGGTGGAACCGACCGGTGACGGTTCGCGAGGTTCTCCTGGATCTGCAGTCGGAACGCGAAATCGCGTACACCACGGTGATGACCGTCCTGGACAAGCTGCACAGAAAGGGCTGGCTGCGCCGCGAGCGGGCGGGCCGGGCCTATCGATATGAACCGGTCTCCTCGCGTGAGGCGTACACGGCGGCCCTGATGAACGACGCCTGGGCCACCGGCGACAATCCCGCGGCGGCCCTGGTCCACTTCTTCGGCCTGATGTCGCCGGAGCAGCGCGAGGCCCTCCGGGACGCCTTGCGGGTCGCGGCCTTGTTCCCGCCCGATCCAGCGGCGGATCAGCCCGCCCCGGATTCCCCCGCGGACGGCCCGGATACCGGCGGAGCGGATACCGGGGAGACCCCGCCGGGCGCGACGCGATAACGTCCCGCCATGGAGGTCACCATCCGCCGCGCGCGGACCACGGACGTACGGGCCGTACGCGGGCTCATCGACGCCTACTCGCGCGACGGCATTCTGCTCGACAAGCCCACAGTCACACTGTTCGAATCCGTCCAGGAGTTCTGGGTCGCGGAACGCGACGACAACGGCGCGGTGGTGGCCTGCGGCGCCCTGCACGTGATGTGGGAGGACCTCGCCGAGGTCCGCACCCTCGCGGTCGATCCGTCCTGCCGGGGCTTCGGGATCGGGCACGTGCTGTTGGAGAAGCTGGTGCAGACCGCCCGCTGGCTGGGCGTCCGTCGGATTTTCTGCTTGACGTTCGAGGTTCCGTTCTTCGCGAAACACGGTTTCGTCGAGATCGGGGAGCTCCAGGAAACCGATGATGGTACGACAGACCCGGCGGCGATCGCTACGGATGTCTATGAAGAACTCCTCCGCTCGTACGATGAAGGTGTCGCGGAGTTCCTCGACCTGGAGCGGGTGAAGCCCAACACACTGGGCAACTCACGCATGCTGCTGCACCTCTGAGCGGCTCCGCGCCGGTCAAGGGTTTGTGTTTTCCGCAGAAAGGCGCTTTCCTTTCCTTAGGCAATGGGTCGTTTAGCGGAAAGGGAAGCCCGTGGCACAGAGGGTGCAGGTCATTCTTGAAGACGATCTCGATGGCGGTTCGGCGGACGAGACGGTGACGTTCGCGCTCGACGGCGTTGCCTACGAGATCGATCTGAAGAGCGCCAACGCGGACAAGCTGCGCGGTCTGCTGGCGCCCTACCTGGAGAAGGGCCGCAAGCAGAGCGGCCGGCTGGCCGGGCCCCGCCGCCCGGGCCGCGCCGCCGCGGCCCGGCCGTCCGGCAGCGCTCCCGACACCGCGAAGGTCCGCGCGTGGGCCAAGGAGCAGGGCATGGAGGTCAACGACCGCGGCCGGGTGCCGAGCACCGTCCGCGAGGCCTACGACAAGGCCAACGCGGCCTGACCCCGGCGCCACCACCGGCCCGCCGGAGCGGATGCGGGGCCCCGGCTGCCGCGTACGGCACCGACGACACACGCGCGGGGCGCGGAGGTGACACCTCCGCGCCCCGCGGCGCGCACCGGGCCGGCCGCCGCACCGGGGGTCCCGGGGCCTGGGCCTGCCCGGCCGGCCGGGGCTGCGGGCTCGGGCGGCGGAACAATCACGAGCTGTGCAACGCTGTAGGGGCGAAGCGGTAACGCGGACACCCCGGGATGGCGTACGACCGTCCCCGGCCGCCGTCGAACCACCGTCACCGCGGCCGGACTTCTCGCCAGGCGAACACCGCCACCGCGGAAACTGCGCGAGAACCGCCCCGATACCGGGTATGAATGCAGGTGGACGGGTTCTTCGACCCGTCCAGGGGCAGCATGTGCGACCGGCCGAAGAGGACCCGGCTCCGCCCCGGCGACTCTTGTTCGCCGATGGCGTAGCGGTTTCCGGTGCATCCGGCCCACCTGTGGGAACACCGATTCCCAGCATCAGGTTGGGATTGGTGTCGGCTGGTCGCGCAGCATCTCGCTCCTCTACCGGGGAGTGAATCCGTGGGCCGCGCCGCTGAGCGGGACTAGCATGCGGAAGGACAGGGCGGGGACGGACCCCGAACTGCCCGACCGCTCTGAGGAGCGATAAACGATGTTCGAGAGGTTCACCGACCGCGCGCGGCGGGTTGTCGTCCTGGCTCAGGAAGAAGCCCGGATGCTCAACCACAACTACATCGGCACCGAGCACATCCTCCTGGGTCTGATCCACGAGGGCGAGGGCGTCGCCGCCAAGGCCCTGGAGAGCCTCGGGATTTCCCTTGAGGCCGTGCGCCAGCAGGTCGAGGAGATCATCGGCCAGGGCCAGCAGGCCCCGTCCGGCCACATTCCCTTCACCCCCCGGGCGAAGAAGGTCCTGGAGCTGTCGCTCCGGGAGGCCCTGCAGCTCGGCCACAACTACATCGGCACCGAGCACATCCTGCTCGGCCTGATCCGCGAGGGCGAGGGCGTCGCCGCCCAGGTCCTGGTCAAGCTGGGTGCCGACCTCAACCGGGTGCGCCAGCAGGTCATCCAGCTGCTCTCCGGCTACCAGACCAGCGGCGGCAAGGAGTCGGCCACGGCCGGCGGGCCCGCCGAGGGCACCCCGTCGACCTCGCTGGTCCTGGACCAGTTCGGGCGCAACCTCACCCAGGCCGCCCGCGAGGCCAAGCTCGACCCGGTCATCGGGCGCGAGAAGGAGATCGAGCGGGTCATGCAGGTGCTGTCCCGCCGCACCAAGAACAACCCGGTCCTGATCGGTGAGCCCGGCGTCGGCAAGACCGCCGTGGTCGAGGGTCTGGCGCAGGCGATCGTCAAGGGCGAGGTCCCGGAGACGCTCAAGGACAAGCAGCTCTACACGCTGGACCTGGGCGCCCTGGTGGCCGGCTCGCGCTACCGCGGTGACTTCGAGGAGCGCCTCAAGAAGGTGCTCAAGGAGATCCGCACCCGCGGCGACATCATCCTGTTCATCGACGAGCTGCACACCCTGGTCGGCGCGGGCGCCGCCGAGGGCGCCATCGACGCCGCCAGCATCCTCAAGCCGATGCTGGCCCGCGGCGAGCTGCAGACCATCGGTGCCACCACCCTGGACGAGTACCGCAAGCACCTGGAGAAGGACGCCGCGCTGGAGCGCCGCTTCCAGCCGATCCAGGTCGCCGAGCCCTCGCTGCCGCACACCATCGAGATCCTCAAGGGTCTGCGCGACCGCTACGAGGCCCACCACCGGGTCTCCATCACGGACGCCGCCCTGGTCGCCGCCGCCACCCTGGCCGACCGGTACATCTCGGACCGCTTCCTGCCGGACAAGGCGATCGACCTGATCGACGAGGCCGGCTCGCGCATGCGCATCCGCCGGATGACCGCGCCGCCGGACCTGCGCGAGTTCGACGAGAAGATCGCCGACGTGCGCCGCGAGAAGGAGAGCGCGATCGACGCGCAGGACTTCGAGAAGGCCGCGTCCCTGCGCGACGACGAGAAGCAGCTCCTGCAGGCCAAGGCCAAGCGCGAGAAGGAGTGGAAGGCCGGCGACATGGACGTCGTCGCGGAGGTCAACGAGGAGCTCATCGCCGAGGTCCTGGCCACCGCCACCGGCATCCCGGTCTTCAAGCTGACCGAGGAGGAGACCTCCCGGCTGCTGCGCATGGAGGACGAGCTGCACAAGCGCGTCATCGGCCAGAAGGACGCCATCAAGGCGCTCTCCCAGGCCATCCGGCGCACCCGTGCGGGCCTCAAGGACCCGAAGCGCCCCGGCGGTTCGTTCATCTTCGCCGGCCCGTCCGGCGTCGGTAAGACCGAACTGTCCAAGACGCTCGCCGAGTTCCTCTTCGGCGACGAGGACGCGCTGATCGCGCTCGACATGTCCGAGTTCTCCGAGAAGCACACCGTCTCCCGGCTGTTCGGCTCCCCGCCCGGGTACGTGGGCTACGAGGAGGGCGGCCAGCTGACCGAGAAGGTCCGCCGCAAGCCGTTCTCGGTCGTCCTCTTCGACGAGGTCGAGAAGGCCCACCCGGACATCTTCAACTCGCTGCTGCAGATCCTGGAGGACGGTCGTCTGACCGACTCCCAGGGCCGCGTGGTCGACTTCAAGAACACCGTCATCATCATGACGACCAACCTCGGCACCCGGGACATCTCCAAGGGCTTCAACCTCGGCTTCGCGGCCACGGGTGACTCCCAGACCGGGTACGAGCGGATGAAGGCGAAGGTCGGCGAGGAGCTCAAGCAGCACTTCCGCCCCGAGTTCCTGAACCGCGTCGACGACATCGTGGTGTTCCACCAGCTGTCCGAGGTCGACATCATCCAGATCGTCGACCTGATGATCGCCAAGGTGGACGAGCGGCTCAAGGACAAGGACATGGGCCTGGAGCTCAGCGTCGAGGCCAAGAAGCTGCTGGCCAAGCGCGGCTACGACCCCATCATGGGTGCCCGTCCGCTGCGCCGCACCATCCAGCGCGAGATCGAGGACCACCTCTCCGAGAAGATCCTCTTCGGCGAGCTGCGGGCCGGCCACATCGTGGTCGTGGACGTGGACGGCGAGGGCAAGGACGCCAAGTTCACCTTCCGCGGCGAGGAGAAGTCGGCCGTCGCGGACACCCCGGCCGAGGTCGCTTCGTCCGGTCCGGACCTGACGAAGTAGACCAACATTTAACAGACAACTTCACAGCCACGAGCCCCCGGCGTTCGCGCCGGGGGCTCGTTGCGTTCCGGATCCCGGTGCAGGGCCCGGACCAGGCGTTTTCTGATCGACCGTCAGCTGACACGAAATCGGCGAGCATAGCGCCGTGGCCATGTCAGGGTCAAGGTCTATCTTTTCCAGCTCTACTTCGGTCAAATGACGTCCACCTGTCTTTCATATTGGTTTACCGGGCCTTGGCCAAGAGTCAGCTCGGTCGGGGAGGGCGTCACAACGTTGAAGACCACCAGGAGAGCCGCAGCGGTCACCACCGCGGCGGCGGTCATAGTCACGCTCGGCGCGGGTCTGTTCCCGAGCAGCGCCGTCGCGGCCGGCTCGGCACCGGTCCCGAAGGACCCGGCCGACGCCGTCCAGTCCGTCAACACCGAGCACAACATCCCGGGCCCGCTGACCGCCAAGGTCGACGCGGAGAAGAAGGCCGCCACCGAGCAGCTGCTCAACGGCACCGCCCAGGTCGAGCAGCACAACGGCAGCACCAGCGTGAAGCTCGGCAAGGACAAGTACGTCGAGCTCCCCCGTGAGCGCTCGGACAAGATCTTCACGATCCTGGTCGACTTCGGCGACCAGGTCGACAACACCACCAAGACCGCCGACGGCAAGGTCAAGTACGGCGGCGAGGCCGGCCCCAAGCACAACGAGATCGAGGCGCCCGACCGCGCCACGAACAACTCGACCGCCTGGCAGGCCGACTACAACCAGCAGCACTACCAGGACCTGTACTTCGCCAAGGACAAGCCCTCGCTGAAGACCTTCTACGAGAAGCAGTCCTCGGGCCGCTACACGGTCGACGGCGTGGTCTCGGACTGGGTCCGGGTGCCGTGGAACGAGGCCCGGTACGGCTCCGACTACTGCGGCTCCAACGTCTGCTCCAGCGCCCAGGACCTGATCCGCGACGCCGTCGACATCTGGTACAAGGACCAGCTGGCGAAGGGTCAGACCAAGGAGCAGGTCAAGGCGACGCTGGCCTCGTACGACCAGTGGGACCGCTACGGGTCGCACCACGACGGGAACTTCAACCAGCCCGACGGGTACATCGACCACTTCCAGATCGTGCACGCCGGTGAGGACAAGTCGGCCGGTGGCGGCAAGCAGGGCAGCAAGGCCCTGTGGGCGCACCGCTCGTACGTCTACGGCAACCTGACCGGCCAGGCCGGCCCGGACAGCAACAAGCTCGGCGGCGTCCAGGTCGGTGACTCCGGCTTCTGGATCGGCGACTACACGATGCAGCCGGAGAACGGCGGCCTCGGCGTCTTCGCGCACGAGTACGGCCACGACCTCGGTCTGCCGGACCTCTACGACACCGCCGGCAAGGGCATCGACAACTCGGTCGGCTTCTGGTCCCTGATGTCCTCCGGCTCCTGGCTCGGCGAGGGCAAGGACAGCATCGGCGACATGCCGAACGACCTCGACGCCTGGAGCAAGTACCAGCTCGGCTGGCTCAAGGTCGACCGCGCCAAGGCGGGTACCGAGTCGACGCACCACATCGGCCCGGTCGAGTACAACACCAACCTTCCGCAGGCGCTCATCGTCGACCTGCCGAAGAAGAGCATCACCACCGACATCAACAAGCCCTTCGCCGGCAACAACGAGTGGTGGAGCGGCAGCGCCGACAACCTGAACGTCACGCTGACCCGCGACGTCGACCTGACCGGCAAGACCAAGGCCAGCATCAACGCCAAGGCCTGGTACGAGCTGGAGCCGGACTTCGACTACGCCTTCGGCGAGGTCTCCACCGACGGTGGCAAGAACTGGACCGTGGTGGACGGCACCTGGAACGGCGCCGCCCTCCCGAAGGAGAACGGCCGCCCGGCCCTCAGCGGCCTCACCGCCGCCTGGGGCGACCTGTCGTTCAACCTGGACGCCTACGCGGGCAAGAAGATCCAGTTCCGCTTCCACAACACCACTGACGGCGGTCTGCACTACCGCGGCTTCGCGGCGGACAACATCGCCGTGGTAGCCGACGGTGCCACCGTGTTCAGCGACGACGTGGAGAACGGCGACAACGGCTGGACCGCCGCCGGCTTCACCCGCTTCGGCGGCTCGTACACCAAGGACTACGCGCAGTACTACATCGCGGAGAACAAGCAGTACGTGTCGTTCGACCAGACCCTCAAGACCGGCCCGTACAACTTCGGTTCGGCCGCCAAGCCCAGCTGGGTCGAGCACTACTCGTACCAGCCCGGCCTGCTGATCTGGTACTGGGACGAGTCGCAGACCGACAACAACGTCAGCGCCCACCCGGGCCACGGCCTGGTCCTGCCGGTCGACTCGCACCCGGCCCCGATCAAGTGGTCCGACGGCACCCTGATGCGTCCGCGCATGCAGGGCTTCGACTCGACCTTCGGTTCGCGCCGCGTCCCGGCGCTGACCCTGCACAAGGCCGACGTCGAGACCGTCATCCCGAAGTCCAAGGGCGTCGACGAGTTCAACGACCTGAAGTCCTGGTGGTCGAAGGACGACCAGTACGCCGGTGTGGACGTGCCGAAGACCGGCACCAGCATCGAGGTCGAGAACGAGTCCGCGAACTACCTGGAGACCTGGATCCGGGTCCGCCCGGTCGACAACTGATCGTCCTGACGGTCAGGCCGTGATCGCGCGGCACTGAGTTCTCCACGTCCGGCCCGCCCCCGCCACCGCGCGGGGGCGGGCCGGACGCTTTTCGGCGGCCAGGCGCTTTTCGGCGGCCGGCCCCGCCCGGGAGCGCGGGCACCGGGTGGCGCTGGTCACAGCGGTTCGGCGCGGTACGACCGGGCCTAGTAGTCGACAGGGCGGGACCGCGGCGTGGACCCGGTCGGGCCTCGGCGATCCGATCTCATGATCATTACTCCGTCGGTGGGAATCCCCGGCGCCACGCCGACTACACGGGGTAGTACATCGCCGAGTTTGGGGCTGCGCTCGGTGACGGTTAAAGCTGAGTGCTCCCCTGCGCAGCCGACCGCCCGACCGGGCGTTTCCGTGCTGCCCCCGCACGACCGTGAGGTACGACCCGCGATGTCCAACGTCCCGCCCGTGGGGCCGGCCCTGCGCCGGCTCGCCGTCCGCGCGACGGCCCAGGCGGCCGTCTGGCAGCCGCGGATCGGCCAGGCCGTCCGCCGCCACGCCGTACCGCCGCTGCGGCTGCTCACCACCCCCCGGCACGCCACCCTGCCGGGCAGCCGGCAGCGGACCGAGCGCGACCACGCGGTGGCCTCGGCCGGGGCGGCCGCCGCGCTGCTGGCGGGCGTGCTGCTGATCGCCGCTCCGGGCAGCGCCTCGGCGCAGACCGTACGGCCGACCACGCCCGGCAGCTCGGCCTTCACCGCCCCGCGGGCGGAGGTGCCCAACCCGGGCCTGGTGCAGGTGGCCGGGCCGAGCCCGTACAAGCTGCCCGACGACGCCGCCTCGGCACAGGCCTTCGTGGCCGTGGCGCCCAACCTGCTGCCGCTCGACCCGGCCGCCGGGGAGCCCGCGCCCGCCGAGCAGCCCGGCGCGCAGCCGGAGGCCGCACCGGACCCCGCGCCCGCGCCCGCGCCGGACTGGTCGGCGCCGGCGCCGGACGCGCCGACCAGCAACCCGTTCGGGAAGCCCAACCGCAGCTACGCCGCCGGGTACCACACCGGGGTGGACTTCGCGGTCTCCCCCGGCACGCCGGTGCTGGCGGTCGGCGACGCGACCGTGGTCTCGGCCGGCTGGGACGGCGCGTACGGCAAGGAGGTCGTGCTGCGGCTGGCCGACGGGCACTTCGCGCAGTACGCGCACCTGTCGGCGGTCTCGGTGTCGGCCGGCGACCGGGTGCCGGCGGGCCTGCGGGTCGGGCTGTCCGGGAACACCGGCAACTCGACCGGGCCGCACCTGCACTTCGAGATCCGCACCAGCAACCGCTACGGCGCCGTGGTCAACCCGATCGCCTACCTCTCCGCGCACGGCGTCACGGCGTTCTAGGACGCCGTGCCGCGGTGATCAGCCGGTGGTGGGCCGGCCGATCCGGCTGCTGATCTCCAGCGCGACCTCGCGGGCCGCTTCGAGCGCCTCCTCCAGGTCCGCGGTCGGCAGCTTCTCGCCCCACACGTTCTCGGTGTCGCCGCAGTCGGAGGAGTCCTGCTTGAGCAGGAAGAACGCCGAGTGGGCGGTGAACAGCGCCATCGTCGCCCGCAGCCGGTCCCGGAACCCGGCGTCGGGCCCGTGCACCAGCTGCATCATGGTGATCACGCGCTCCCGGAAGGCCAGCCCGGCCGGGGACTCCCGCAGCGCGGGCTGGTTCTCGTGGAAGAAGCGCAGCAACGGGGCCCGCTCGGTCATCCCGTCCGCGTAGCGCCGGATCAACTCGTCGCGCATCTCCGGGCTCCAGGCCTCCTGCTCCCGGCCCCACGCGATGATCTCGTCGATCGGCGCGGCCATCCGCTCCACGATGCCCAGGACGATGTCGTCCTTGGTCTTGAAGTGGTAGTACAGCGCGGCCTTGGTGACGCCCAGTCGGTCGGCGATCTCACGCAGCGAGGTCTGCTCGTAGCCCTGCTCCGAGAAGAGCTCCAACGACACCTCGATGATGCGAGCCCGGGTGTCGCTGCGGGGGCTGTGCGGAGTGCCCATGGCCTGCCTCGTTGACTGCGTCGGTGACGGCTGCGGTGACTTGCTGCGGTGACGGCTGCGGACCCAGGGTGGCGTCCGCCCCGGGCCCATTCTCCCTGCCCAGGCGCTCGGTCTTAAAACTGGCTTGACGACCGGCTAGTAAAAAGCCTACCGTGCCGACGATCGATAAACTAGCCGGGCGTCAAGTAAGTGATCCGCACCGCGGCGCGAGGCCCGTCCGAAACACCCCTCCGGGAGACCCCACCCCATGTCACAGTCCAAGACCGCCGGCCCGGTACCGGAGGACAAGGCGACCGAGGAGGAGCAGCCGCGGTCACCCCGCGAGATCCGCCTCGTGATGGTCGGCCTGGTCGTCACGATGCTGCTGGCCATGCTCGACAACCTGATCGTCGGCACCGCGATGCCGACCATCGTCGGCGACCTCGGCGGCGCCGAGCACCTCTCCTGGGTGGTCACCGCGTACACCCTGGCCACCGCCGCCTCCACCCCGATCTGGGGCAAGCTCGGCGACCTCTACGGTCGCAAGGGCATCTTCCTGACCTCGATCGTGATCTTCCTGGTGGGCTCGGCGCTGTCCGGCCTGTCCCAGAACATGAACGAGCTGATCGGCTTCCGCGCCGTGCAGGGCCTCGGCGCCGGCGGCCTGATGGTCGGCGTCATGTCGATCATGGGTGCGCTCGTCCCGCCGCGTGACCGCGGCAAGTACCAGGGCATGTTCGCCGCCGTGATGGCCCTCGCCACCATCGGCGGCCCGCTGGTCGGCGGCTTCATCACCGACCACCTGAGCTGGCACTGGACCTTCTACATCAACCTGCCGCTCGGCCTGATAGCCCTCGCCGTGGTCGTCGTCACCCTCAAGCTGCCGAAGGTCACCAACACCGCCCGGATCGACTACCCGGGCGCCGTGCTGCTCACCGCGGGCATCACCTCGCTGGTGCTGATCACCACCTGGGGCGGCCAGCAGTACGCCTGGGGCTCCAAGGAGATCCTCGGCCTGGCCGCGCTCGCCGTCGCCTCGCTGATCGCCTTCTGCTACGTGGAGCAGCGGGCCCAGGAGCCGATGCTGCCGCTGAGCCTCTTCAAGAACCTGAACTTCACCCTGGTCTCGATCATCGGCTTCGTGGTCGGCTTCGTGATGTTCGGCTCGACCGTCTTCCTGCCGCTCTACCAGCAGATCGTCCAGGGCGCCTCGGCGACCAACTCCGGCCTGCTGCTGATGCCGATGATGCTGGGCATGCTGGTCGTCTCGCTGGTGGTCGGCCAGACCGTCACCAAGACCGGCAAGTACCGGATCTTCCCGATCATCGGCACCATCGTGATGACCGCCGGCATGATCCTGCTCTCCACCATGGGCGTCGGGACCAGCAGCTTCACCTCGGCCTGCTGGATGGTCGTGCTCGGCGCCGGCATGGGCTTCCTGATGCAGATCACCATGCTGGTCGCCCAGAACAGCGTCGAGCTCAAGGACATGGGCGTGGCCAGCTCCACCGCCACCCTGTTCCGCACCATCGGCGGTTCCTTCGGTGTCGCGCTGTTCGGCGCCCTGTTCAACAACCGGGTGAAGGACACCATGACCGCGCGCCTGGGCGAGCAGGCCTCGGCCGGCGGCGGGGCGAAGGACCCGGGCCAGATGGGCCCGGCCGAGCTGCGCAAGCTGCCCGAGGTCGTCCAGGACGCCTACCACCACGCGGTGTCCAACGGCATGCACACCGTCTTCCTGTGGGGCGCCGGGGTGGCCGTGATCGCCATCGCCGCCGCGGTCTTCCTGCGCGAGGTGCCGCTGCGCGGCACCGGCAAGGGCGAGAAGCCGGCCGAGGCCTCGCTGGAGGCCGCGGCCGTCTGACGACCGCCCACCGACGACGGCGCCCCCGGGAAGGGATCTCCCGGGGGCGCCGTCCTCGTTGTCCGGGAGGCTTCGCCGCCGACTACTGGGGCAGCCGGTAGACGCCCTGCTCGACCGGCTCGACCAGGCCGTCGGCGACCAGGCCGTCCAGGGCCCGGGCACGCTGCACCGCGTCCGGCCAGACCGCGTCCAGCCGGGCCTGCGGGACGGTGCCGTGCGCCTCGCGCAGCACCGCGAGCAGCTTGCCGCGCACCTGGCGGTCGGTGCCCTCGTAGGTCTGGCCGCGCCGGGCCGGGCCCTCGTAGGGCGGGCGGCCGGCCCGCTGCCAGGCGCAGACGGTGAACAGCGGGCACTCCCCGCACTCCGGGCCCCGGGCGGTGCAGACCAGGGCTCCCAGCTCCATCACGCCGACCGCCCAGGTGGCGGCCGTCCCCGCGTCGTCCGGCAGCAGCGCGGTCGCGGTGCGGCGCTCGGCGGCGGTGGTGGCGGTGGCCGGGTACTCCACGCCGGTCACCGCGCGGGCGAAGACCCGGCGGACGTTGGTGTCCAGCACCACGTGCCGCTGGCGGAAGGCGAAGGAGGCGACGGCCGCAGCGGTGTACTCCCCCACCCCGGGCAGCGAGAGCAGCGTGGCGTGGTCGTCCGGGACCTCCCCGCCGTGCTCCTCGGTGATCGCCACGGCGGCCGCGTGCAGGCGCAGCGCGCGGCGCGGGTAGCCCAGCCGGCCCCACAGCCGGACCGCCTCGCCGGGCGCCTCGGCGGCGAGGTCGGCGGGGGTGGGCCAGCGGGTCATCCAGGCCTGCCAGGCGGGCAGCACCCGCTTCACCGGGGTCTGCTGGAGCATGAACTCGCTCACCATGACGGCCCAGGGCGTCGCGTCGGGGGTCCGCCAGGGCAGGTCGCGCTTGCTGGCCTCGTACCAGTCGATGACGGTCGAGTGCAGCAGCGGCAGGGGCAGTGGCGGCGCGGGGGCGGCTTCGGTGGCGGTGATGGCAGTCATGGCCCTTCGATCCTCCCACGGCCGCGGAGCCGGACCGAAGCGGATGCGAGGGCTCCGGACGGACCGTTCTCCCCCGGTTTCCGCTCGGGTCTCCCCTCGGGTCCCCACCCGGGCTCCTTCCGGGCTCCAGCCGGTTTCCGGCCGGGCATCCGGGTGAAAGGACTCCCTCGAACGGATCAAATGGCGGATCATGTGAAAGAAGGGGCGACTGTGCGGTGTTGGTGAGTCAATCGCCACACGCAGTCCCATAGAGTTTGATCGTGCCCTCTTTGCGTCAACCCGTGGGACCGCTGCCGGCCTCGATCTACTGGCGTCGGCGTGTCGTCGTGCTCGTCGCCGTCGCGGCGGTCGTCGCCCTGATCGCCTGGCTGATGACCGATCAGGGCGGGGGCGGTGACGGCGGCTCGTCGAGCAAGGCCGCGCAGCCCGTACCGTCCCAGAGCCAGACGCCCGCTCAGGCGATCACGCCCGGCGCCTCGCCGAGCGGCCCCGCGGCGCACCCGGCCGGCGGCTCCGGCGGCGGGCCGGTGGCCAGCGGCGGCGGCAGCGAGGTCGGCCTCAGCGGCGGCGCCACGGGTGGCGGCGCCGGCGGGGCCGGCGGCGCGGGCGGGACCGGTGGGTCCGGCGCCTCGGGTGGTTCCGGCGGCGCGGGCGGTTCCGGTGGCGGCAGCCCGGCGCCCGGCGGGGCCGGCGGCTCGGGTGGCGGCGCCCCGGCGGTGAACACCGCCGAGGTGATGGCGCTCCCGGTCTGCTCCTCCTCGCAGGTCGCCCTGGAGCTGGCCGGCACCCAGAACTCGTACCAGCCCAAGGACAAGCCCAAGCTGGCGCTGACGGTCAAGAACTCCTCCGGTGCCAACTGCCGGGTGGACCTGGGCCGCACCGCCTCCGTGATCACGGTCAGCAGCGGCAGCAACAACGACCGGGTCTGGTCCTCCGGCGACTGCCCGCCCGACAAGGGCAACATCTGGGTGCAGATCCCGGCGAACGGCAGCCAGACCGAGACCTTCACCTGGGACCGCAGCCGCAGCAAGCCGCAGTGCGCGACCGCCGACCAGACCGCCCCGGCGAACGGGACGTACGTGGTGCTGGCGGAGCTCACCGGGCTCTCCGGCGACAAGGTGTCGGCCCGGACCTCGATCCGACTGGACAGCTGAACGCCCGTCACGCCCCTTGTGTGAAGCCCCACGGAGCCCCCGACCGCCGAGCAGTCGGGGGCTCCGCGCGTCGGCCCGTCAGGGCGCTCAGGGGCCCGGGAACGCGGAACGGCCCCCGAGGAAGCGTTTCTCCGGGGGCCGTCCGTGGTCCGCTGCGCGTCCGGTCAGACGTAGCGCTCCAGGATGGACGATTCGGCAAGGCGGGACAGGCCCTCGCGGACCGAGCGGGCCCGGGTCTCGCCGACGCCCTCGACCGTCTGCAGGTCGTCGATGCTGGCCGCGAGCAGCTTCTGCAGGCCGCCGAAGTGCTCGACCAGGCGCTCTATCACCGTGTTGGGCAGGCGCGGGATCTTCGCCAGCAGGCGGTAGCCGCGCGGGGAGACGGCGGAGTCCAGGGACTCCGGCGTGCCGGAGTAGCCGAGCGCCTTGGCGACCGTCTGCAGGTCCAGCAGCTCGGCGTGGGTGAGCGCCTCCAGGTCGGCCAGCACCTCGGTGACCGTGCGGCCCTTCTTGGCGGCGCGCTCCGGGAAGTAGTCCCGGGCGACCAGTTCGCGCTCCGGCTCCACGCCCGCGATCAGCTCGTCCAGCTGGAGCGAGAGCAGGCGGCCGTCGATGCCGAGCTCCAGCACGTAGCCGGCGATCTCGGTGGCGATCAGCCGGACCATCTCCAGCCGCTGGGCCACGGCGGTGACGTCCCGGACCGTCACCAGGTCCTCGATCTCCAGCGCGGAGAGCGTGCCGGCCACCTCGTCCAGGCGCAGCTTGTAGCGCTCCAGGGTGGCCAGCGCCTGGTTGGCACGGGAGAGGACGGTGGTGGAGTCCTCCAGCACCCGGCGGGTGCCGTTGACGTACATGGCGATCAGCCGCATCGAGTGCGAGACCGCGACCACCGGGTAGCCGGTCTGCCGGTTGACCCGCTCCGCGGTGCGGTGGCGGGTGCCGGTCTCGTCGGTGGGGATGGTGGAGTCCGGCATCAGGTGGACGCCGGCCCGGACGATCTTGGTGATGTCCTTGTCCAGCACCACCGCGCCGTCGAGCTTGCACAGCTCGCGCAGGCGGGTCGCGCTGAACTCCACGTCCAGGACGAAGCCGCCGGTGCAGATCGGCTCGACGGTCTTGTCGAAGCCCAGCACGATCAGGCCGCCGGTGTTGGCCCGCAGGACCCGTTCCAGTCCGTCACGAAGCGCGGTACCGGGCGCGATGGCGGTGAGGGAGGCCCGCAGCAGGGCCTCCTCACGGGAGGCCTTGTCCGCCCCCCGGTCGCTGGCTGCCACGTGACTCCTCCGGTCGACCCCGTGCCGCGCGCCTCGCGCCGTGCGCCGGTCCGCGGTCTGTTGCTCTGTCGCTCAGTACCGCTCCGGTACTGCCTTCTGGCCAATGAGACTGGGGAAAGTCTAACTGCGTGCGGCTTCGGCAGGGCTTGGGTCAGCGCAGTTCGTCGGAGTCGAGCGGCTCCCAGCCGTCCATCAGCTCCTCCGGGTACGCCGGGACCCGGGGTGCGCGGGGCGCCGGCGGGGCCGACGGAGCCTCACCACGCGCCTCCGTACGGGCCTCACCGCGGGCCTCGGAGCGGCCCTCGGAGCGCGACTTGGCGGCGGCCCGGCGGCGGCCCGGGATGGCCCGCAGCGCCTCGCCGATGTCGGCCACCTCGACCACCTTCATGCCCGGCGGCACCTTGCCCGGGTCCGGCGGGACCAGGGCGTGGGTGAAGCCCAGCCGGTGCGCCTCGGCCAGCCGGCGCTGCACCCCCGTCACCCGCCGCACCTCGCCGGCCAGGCCGACCTCACCGATCGCCACCAGGTTGCTGGGCAGCGGGGTGTCGGTGGAGGAGCTGGCCACCGCGAGCGCGACCGCGAGGTCGGCGGAGGGCTCGGTGAGCTTCACCCCGCCGACCGTCGCGGTGTAGATGTCCTGCTTGCCGAGCTTCACCCCGCCGTGCCGCTCGACCACGGCCAGGATCATCGCGATCCGGGGCGACTCCAGGCCCGAGGTGGTGCGTCGCGGGGAGGGGATCTGCGAATCCACCATCAGCGCCTGCACCTCGGCGACCAGCGGGCGCTTGCCCTCCAGGGTGACGGTGAGGCAGGTGCCCGGGACGGGCTTGTCACGCCTGGTCAGGAAGAGGCCGGACGGGTCGGCCAGGCCGACGATGCCCTCGTCGTGCAGCTCGAAGCAGCCCACCTCGTCGGTGGCGCCGTAGCGGTTCTTGACCCCGCGGATGAGCCGCAGCCGGGCGTGCCGGTCGCCCTCGAAGCTCAGCACCACGTCCACCAGGTGCTCCAGCAGGCGGGGGCCGGCGATCTGGCCGTCCTTGGTGACGTGGCCGACCAGCAGGGTGGCCATGCCCCGCTCCTTGGAGGCCCGGATCAGCGCGCCCGCCACCTCGCGGACCTGGGCCGGGCCGCCGGGGGCGCCGTCCAGCTCGGCGGAGGCGATGGTCTGCACCGAGTCCAGGATCAGCAGGCCGGGGTTGACCGCCTCGATGTGCCCCAGCACCGCGCCGAGGTCCTGCTCGGCGGCGAGGTAGAGGTGCTCGGAGAGGGCGTTGATCCGGTCGGCGCGCAGCCGGACCTGGCCGGCCGACTCCTCGCCGGTGACGTAGAGCGTGCGGTGCCGGTCGGTGGCCGCCTTGGCCGCGACGTCCAGCAGCAGGGTGGACTTGCCGACGCCGGGCTCGCCGGCCAGCAGCACCACCGCGCCGGGCACCAGGCCGCCGCCGAGCACCCGGTCCAGCTCCGGCACGCCCGTGGAGCGGGCCGTCGCGACCTGGCCGTCCACCTGGGCGATCGGCCGGGCGGGCGCGCTGACCGGGCCGGCGGCGGTGGTGCGGATCGGCACCGCGCCGTACTCCTCGACCGTGCCCCAGGCGTTGCACTCCGGGCAGCGGCCGACCCACTTCGGCAGCTGGTTGCCGCACTCGGTGCAGCGGTAGGCCGGGCGCGGCTTGGCGGTGGTCTTGGAACGCGGAGGCATGCGGCCCACGGTAGCGGCTGGGTGTGACAGCGGCGGACCACCGCCGGACCGGACGCGCGCCCACACAGATGGGCGATGTTGTTACCCGAAAGAAGTACATACGCGGCGAACGGCGGGGACGGACCGCCCGCTGCTCCTACCGTCGGACGGGTGACAACGCGAACTGTTGGGCCCGTCGGGGCGGCGGACGCCGTGCTCGCGGCGTACGACCGGCAGGTGGACGGCCTGTTCACCTACTGCCTCTCGGTGCTGTGCGAGCACGACGCGGCGGCCGGCGCCCTGCGTGAGGTCCGCGAACTGGCCCGGCGGCACGGCAACCGGCTGGCCGAGCCCGGACTCGTCCGGGCCTGGCTCTTCTCACTGGCCCGGTACTGCTGCCTGCGGCGGCTCGCGGAGGGGGCCTGTTTGGAGGGCGGGAGCGGGCCGGAGGGCGGGAGCGGCGCGGGGCCCGGGGCCGAGTCGACCGGGGCGGAGGCGCCCGGGGCGGAGGCGGTCCGGCGGCGGCGCGAGCTGGCCTCGCTCGCCTGGCCGGAGGCCGCCGGTACGGACCCGGAGCAGCGCGAGGCGCTGGAACTCTCCGTCCGGCACCGGCTGACCCCGCTGGAGGTGGCGGCCGTCCTGGGCCTGCCGTTCGAGCGGACCCGGGCCCTGCTCGCCGCCGCCGAGGCCGAGGTGGCCCGGACCAGGGCGGCACTGCTGGTGCTCGGGGTGGGCAGCTGCCCCGAGCTGGACCGGCTGGGCGGGGCCGGGGCCGAGTCCTGGCGGGACTGGGTGCTCGGCCCGGCGCTGCGGCGGGAGCTGGTGCAGCACGTGGTGGACTGCCCGACCTGCCGGGGAACGGCGGAGCGGGTGGCCGCCGGCGGGGCGGCGGAGGGCGCGTCCGGGCTGTCTGGGCTGTCCGGGCTGTCGGGGCTGCCGCTGCTGACGGCGCCGGTCGCGGTGGGCGGCGCGGCGCAGCCCCCGGCGGCAGGGGCGTCGGGGCGGCGGGGTACCGCGGCGGCCGAACCGGGGCTGCGCTTCGACCACGGCGGCTTCCCCCGGCACCGGGCGCCGGACGCGGGCCGGAGCCTGGCGGTCCGTCGGCGGGTGGTGACCACCGGGGTGCTCGCGGCCGTCCTGGCGGCGCCGGTGGTGGCGCTCTGGGCCGGGCACCGGGGCGGCACCGGGGCCGGGGCGGCGGCCTCGGTGTCGGCGGTACGGGTGGACGGGGCCGGATCGGACGCCGAGCAGCGGCCGCCCTGGTCGGCCGGGGTGGGCGCGGGCGGCGGTGCGGGGATGCCCGGGCTGGAGCTGGCGGGTGCGGGTGGCGGTGGGGCGGGTGACGGGAGTGGCGGGAGTGGTGCAGAAACGTTGCTGCCCGGCTTTCCGCGGCTCACCCTCCAGGGGCCGCTGGTCCCCGTGCCGGCCCGCGGCGCGACCCCGCTCGGCAGCCCCGCCCTGGTCGCCGCCCCGGCCCCCGCGGTCGAACAGGCCTCCGCGCCGGGCGCGGGCAACCCGGCGCCCGCCGGGCTGCTCACCGTCGAGGCCGGGGAGTACGGCAGCCGGACGGTGCTCACCCTCACCAACTCCGGCACCACGGAGATCCGCTGGCACGCGGTGACGGACGCCGGCTGGCTCCGGCTCAGCCGCGACTCGGGGACGCTGGCGCCGGGGCAGCGGATCACCGTGATCGTCACCGTGGACGAGGACCTCGCGCCCACCACCCACTGGACCGCCCGGATCGCGCTGCCGCCCTCCCAGGCGGTGGTCACCCTGGAGGGCGGACCGCAGAACCGGGGCGGTACCGCGTCCTCCTCGGCGGAGCCCTCGTCGGGGAGCTCGACGGGGAGCTCGACGGGGAGCCCGGCAGGGCCTTCCTCGGGGCCTGCTCCCTCGGGGCCTTCGTCGGCCTCCGCCTCGCCCTCCTCGCCGGCATCGCCTTCGACGACGGCCCCGGCCCAGCCCACCGCGACGCCGAGCCGGACGGTCCCGCCGTCCCCCTCCGGATCGCCGAGCAGCGCACCCGCGACCACGGCGTCTCCGACGGCCGGCGCCTCGCCCCACCCGACGGGAGCCGCGACGGGGCACTAGGCAGGCGGGCCGCAGTGCCGCGTGGAGTGGGAAGTCGGCCGGGTCGACTTCCCACTCCGCGTGCTGTGGGTGGGGCGGCGGGAGCGGGGGGCAGGCGGGGGCGGGGCGTCAGTGGCGGTGGATCGGGGGGACCTGGTAGGTGCCGTCCAGGACCGGCGGCTTCGGGCGGTAGAGCCGGATGATCGGGCGGAACTCGCCGAGCGGGGTGGGGAGCCAGTTGGCGGCGGCCGTCGGGTCCTCGGGCGGTTCGTGCTGGAGGGTCACGGTCAGCGAGCCGTCCGGGCCGTAGACCAGGCCGGGGGTGCGGTCGCCGATCGAGTAGCGGTCCTCCGGGTTCTCCACCAGGTAGTAGTCCGGCACCGAGTACATCGTGACGGACCAGAAGGCCTCGGCCGGCGGGGGCTCCTCGAAGCGGAGGGTGTAGCTGTCGGCGCCGGTGAGCGGGCGGCCGTCGGAGTCGTCGTAGGTCATCGCGTACGAGGCCTCGTACGCGTGGTTGCCCCACAGGCCGGCCCGGGCGGCGGCGGCCCGGCTGAGGTAGGCGGCGCGGCGGTCGGGGATGCGCCACTCGGGGTCGTCCAGGGTGCCGGGGCCCAGGTGGTCGATGTTGTAGTCGAAGAGGTGGAGCGCCGAGCGCCACTCGCCGAGCGGGTGGTCCTCGGGCGGGCGGGTCGCGTCCTCGACCCGCTCCCGCCCGGCGGCCAGGCCCTTGGCGAGTGCGAGGGTCCACTCGGCGGCGGCGGCGCGGTACGGGGAGGCGCCGTCGTCCAGCAGGCCGAGCGGGGCGAAGCGGCGCTGGTACTCGATGTCGGGGGTGGCCGGCGGGAAGGCCTGCATCCACACCCGCAGGCGTTCGAAGAAGGCCAGCCGCTCGGGGACGTCCGGGTCGGGCGCGGGGACTCCGGCGACCAGGCCGCCGGGCTCCAGCGGCTCCAGGGCGAGCGCGGCCTGGAGGGCCTTGACCCGGGGAAGGTCGTCCGGGCCGTCGCAGGCGAACCGGCCGACGATCGTGCCGACGGTGGTGGGCAGTTCGATCACCCGGGCCGGGTCCGGCGCGGTGCCGTGCCAGTCCGGCGGGACGACCAGCCAGGTCTGCGCCGCGGTGCCGGTGGCGCGGCTGCCGAGGTAGGCGACGTTGTCCGTCCAGGCCCCGATGAACTGCAGCACGTAGTAGGCGCCGGCGGTGTCCGGGACGTGCAGCACCTGCGGGCCCTCGGAGAGGTCCAGTTGGGCGATCGAGTAGATGGTGTCGTTGTTGACCGAGACGAAGTGGTCGCCGGGGCCGGCCAGCCGGGTGGCGTGGCTGAAGTGGTTGAACGGCGCCGCCGGGAGGGTGCCCAGGCCGCCCTTGGCGAAGCGCTCGACCATGGTGAGGCCGGCGACGAGCGGGTAGCCGTAGACGTAGGCGTCGGCGGCCAGGGCCTCCAGCTCGGGCAGGTTCATCGGGGTCCTTCGTCGGGTCGGTGCCGGGGCGGGGCAGGGCGGGAGTCAGCGCGGGGTCGGCGCGGGGTCAGCGCGGGGTGAGCGGCGGGGGCTGCCAGCGGCCGTCCAGTACGGCGGCCTCCGGGCCGTGGATCCGGAGCACCACGGCGAACGGGCCGTCCGGGGCGGGCAGCCAGTTGGCGGAGTGGTCGGCGTTGGCGGGGCGCTTGTGCTGGAGGTAGAGGGTCAGGCCGCCGTCCGGGTCGCGGACCAGGCCGGGGGTGTCGCCGCCGACCGAGTAGCGGTCCAGGGTGTTGTCGACCAGCCGGTGCCCGGGGAGCGCGTACACGGTCACGGACCAGAAGAAGCGGGCGGGTGGCAGGGCGTCCGGGGCGAAGCGGATCAGGTGGTCGCGGTCGGCGGCGTTCGGCGGGCGGCGGCCCTCGCTGTCCGCCGCCCAACGGCCGTACCAGACCTCCTCGGTGGGCAGTCCGTACGGGTCGAGCTCGGCGGCGACGGCCAGCCGGAGGAAGTCCCCGCCGAGTTCCTCGCGGGTGCCGAACAGGCCTGCGGAGTCGCGGAGTTCGGCGACCGCCCGGGTCAGCCGGGCGCGGCCGTCGGCGATCCCGCGGCCGAGTTCGGCCCGTACCTCCAGCGGGAGGGCGGCGGGCTCGAACTCGCCGCGGCCGTCGACGCCGAGGTCGGTGAGGCGGCCGCGCAGCGCGGTCTCGGCGGGCGGGAGTGCGTCGGTCGGCGGGAAGAAGCCGAGCAGGAAGTCGAGGAAGGTGAGGAACTCGACGCCCTCCGGGACCTCGTCGCGCCAGACCGGCCAGACCGGTTCGGGGGCCGGGGCGGGGGCCGGGGTGCCCGCGTACGCGTGCAGCGGGCGCAGCCGGTACTGCTCCTGGACGGCCCGTAGTGCGGTGAGGTCGGCGGGGGTGTCCCCGGACAGGCGGGTGCGGCCGACGACGCCGACCAGCCGGGTGGCGGTGCGGATCACGCCGGTGATGCCGGGCGGGACCTCGCCCTGCCAGTCGGGGCCGGCCACCAGGAAGTCCCCGGCGTCCTGGCCGGTGGTCCGGGAGCCGATCAACCCGGCCGGCAGGGTGTCGAGTTCGTGTACCGCGAGGGCACGGTAGTCGTCCGTGGCGGGCACCGAGAGCACCCAGGGTTCGGCGCGCAGGTCGAGCCAGGCGCGGGAGGGGAGGGTGTCGTTGTCGGGGGTGACGGCGTCGGTGTCGGCGGGCCCGGCCGGCCGGGTGGTGTGGCGGAAGACGCCGAAGCCGCCGACGTAGCCCGGGTCGGCGTCGTCCAGGGCCTGGGTGTAGAGGGCCCGGTAGTTCCGCAGGAGGGGGTGGGCGCGGATCCAGGCCTCGGCCGCGGTCGCGCGGATGGTGGCCGGATCGACGAGTGCCGGGTTGACCATGCTGTCGCTCTCCCAGGCCGGATCAGGCAGACAAGGGCAGGTAAGTGCAGACAAGGGGTAGATCAGGACGCATCAGGGCAGATCGGTACACCTGGGATGCTAAGGGGGGTGGGTGGGGGTGGCATGTCGGGCGGCGCCCGCGGCGGGCGGATCCGGTCCGGCGCTCTGCCCAGCGCTAACCCGGGCGTGGCGGCGGGCCGGCGGGGACAGGCTGAGCGGTATGAAGATCCTCCTGCTCGGGGGCTCGTCCTTCCTCGGACGTGCCTACGCCGCCGAGGCGCTCGCCCGCGGCCACCAGGTCACCACCTTCAACCGCGGCCGCAGCGCCCCCGACCTGCCCGGGGTCGAGGCCGTCCGGGGCGACCGCGACAGTGCCGAGGACCTCGCCCGACTGGTCGAGGGCCGCCGCTGGGACGCCGTCGTCGACACCTCCGCCCGTCAGCCCGCCCAGGCCGCGCTCTCCGCCCGGCTGCTGCGCGGACGGACCGACCACTACACCTTCGTCTCCTCGGTGCACGCCTACGCCGACTGGGCCACCCAGGTGATCACCGAGGACTCCCCGCTCCTCCCCTGCCCCGCCGACACCCCGCCCGACCAGCCCTTCGGGCGCGAGTTGAAGGCGGGCGGCGAGCGCGCGGTGCTGGCGGGCTTCGGCGCCGAACGCACCCTGGTGCTCAGCAGCGGACTGCTGATCGGCCCGTACGAGCTGGGCGGCCGGCTGCCCTGGTGGCTGGAGCGGATGGCCCGCGGCGGGCGGGTGCTCGCGCCCGGCGATCCGGAGCGGACCATCCAGGTGATCGACGTCCGGGACTTCGCCGCCTTCGGGCTCGACCTGCTGACGGCCGGGACGGTCGGCCGGTTCCTCACCACGGCGCCGCCCGGGCGGCTCACCTTCGGGCAGTGGCTGGAGACCTGCCGGGAGCTCGCGGGCGCGGCCGGCACCGAGCTGGTCCCGGTCGGGGACGCCGCCCTGCTGGCCGAGGGGCCGGACCAGGTCGGCCCCTGGCTCGAACTGCCCTTCTGGGCGCCGGACCTGCCGGAGTGGCGGTACATCTGGCAGGTCGACAGCAGCCGCGCCGAGGCGGCCGGGCTGCGCTGCCGCCCGTTCGCGGAGACCGCCCGGGACACCTGGGAGTGGCTGCGCGCCCGGGGGCCGGCCGAGGACACCGATGCCGAGGGGCGGAAGCTGGTGCCGGGGGCGCCGTTCACCCAGGGGATCGAACCGGCCAAGGAGCAGCGGCTGTTGGCCGCACACGGGTGAGGCGCCCGGGGGCGGGGGCCTCGCGCGGAGCCTGAGCGCGGAGCCCGAGGGCGGGGGCCGAGGGCGGGGGCCGGTCCCCGCCCCGGCGGGCCTCGCTCAGTGGCTGCGGCGGGTCACCAGTTCGGCCAGCGCCAGCAGTTCGTCCGCCGCGGCCGGCTCCGGTACGGCCACGGCCAGCTGCGCCATCGCCGCGGCCATCCGCTCGCAGGACTCGCCCTGCGCCCAGCCGCGCCCGCCAGCCTCGTCGACGGCCGCCGCGCACTGCGCCAACTCTGCGGTGGTGAGCGGGCGTTCGAGCGCGTAGAGCTCGCCGAGCCGGGCCCCGGCAGGGGTGCCGGAGCCGAGCGCCTTGACCACCGGCAGCGACTTCTTCCGGGCGACCAGGTCCGCGCCGACCGGCTTGCCGGTGACCGTCGGGTCCCCCCAGATGCCGATCAGGTCGTCGATCAGCTGGAAGGCCAGGCCGATCTCGCGGCCGAAGCCGTCCATCGCCCGGGCCGCCTCCTCGGAGCCGCCGCCGTACAGCGCGCCCATCGCGCAGGCGGCGCCGAGCAGGGCGCCGGTCTTGGCCTCGGCCATCGCCAGGCACTCGGCGAGCGAGACGTCGTTGCGCTGTTCGAAGGCGCAGTCGATCTGCTGGCCCTCGCAGAGCTCGACCACGCAGTCGGCGAGCCGGCGGATCGAGCCGCGGGCGGCCGGGTGGGCGTCCTCGGCGACCAGGCGCAGCGCCAGGGAGTGCATCGCGTCGCCGGCCAGGATGGCCTCGGTGGTGCCGAACACCCGCCAGGCGGTGGGCCGGTGGCGGCGGGTGTCGTCCCGGTCGATGACGTCGTCGTGGAGCAGGGTGAAGTTGTGGACCAGCTCCACGGCGGCGGCCGCGGCGGCGGCCGTCCCGGGGGTGCCGCCGAGGGCCTGGGCGGCGGCGAGGACCAGGGCCGGGCGGATCGCCTTGCCGGAGGAGGACTCGGAGGGCGTGCCGTCCGCCTCCCACCAGCCGAAGTGGTACCCGGCGACCTTGCGCATCGTGCCGGGCAGCGAGTCGACGGCGGCCCGCAGGACCGGGTCGACCAGGCCGCGGGCGCGGGCGAGGATGTCCGCGGCCTCGTGGCCCTCTTTGTGGTCCCGCTCCAGCGTGGAGCTCGTCATGGGTTCCTCCCCCGTATGTCGTGGGACGGCCGGCCCGTCGGGCGGCCGGGTTGCGCCGGGGCGGCGGGCCGGTGGCCGTGCACACCGCGGCGCGGGGGCCGCCCCCCGGGGGGGGGGCGCCGCCGGCGGCCGGGCGGGCGGCGAGGGGCGCCGCCGCA